>JBEBHT010000293.1:0-5298 GCA_040081135.1 Lacibacter sp.
CCTTCCATGTCTTCAATATCTTTCACCACTTCACGGATCAATGTAATAATGAATGCAAAGGAAGAATAAAGAATAGCCAGCCTGAATAACTTTTGCTGTGCATCTGTATTAATCATATGCAGCAGGTTCACTTCCTGGTGAATGGTAAGCAGGTATACAACAAACACCACCCATGCAGTTAAAAGTGAGATGATGATATTGCCACTGAGTAATTTCTTTTTAAAGGTTGTACTGTAAAACCAGAGAAGGAATACACAGCCGGTATTGGCAAAACCAATGATCCAGTTGCCATTCTGCAATCCGATATAAAATCCCATCAGCACACCGGCAAATGAAAATAACATGTGAAAAAAGATCGCCCATCTGCGGCTGATGCTTTTATCAACCACCATGCGGCCGGGTTTATTTACCAGGTCAATATTCAAATCAAAATAATCATTGATGACATAACCGGCAGCTGCAATAAAAATGGATGATAAGCTAAGAATAAAAAATAAAATATAATACTCTCTTTGCATATGCAACCCGCCACCATACAAAACCGGCTGAACAACACAATAGAAAAACAGGATTTGTGTAAGCGCTATGAAAAGAAGATTGGGCCAGCGAATCAGTTTAAAAAAGTCGGAGAGTTTCTTCATCTTTCTGTTTCAGCTGTGAAGATAGGAAGCATGTGCCTTCAAATAAAATGTGATTTAAAGTGCGGCAATTGTATCTGAAGATGTCAGCCAGTGATCATTGAGCTTTAGAACCTTTTCAATGACCTCTCTTGCACAGCCCTTACCACCATTAAAAGTGGAGATGAATTTAGAAACAGCCTTTATTTCCGGTACTGCATCCAGTGGACAGGCCGGTAAACCAACTAATTTCATTACATCAAGGTCAGGAATATCATCGCCCATAAACAGGGTTTCTTCCCATTTCAGGTTATTGGCCAATATAAACTGGGCCAATACATCTTCTTTATCCTTCACCTTTATAAATATGTTCTTTACACCAAGATATTCCAACCGTTCAGCAGCGGGTTTGGACACCGCTCCCGAAATAATCACAACCTGGTAACCCTTCTTTACTGCTAACTGAATAGCATATCCATCTTTCACATTCATGGTACGTACAAATTCAATACCGGGCAGCAGGATGACTGATCCATCGGTTAACACTCCATCCATGTCAAAAACAAATGTCTTGATTTGCTTAAACTGTTCAATCAGGTTCATGTGCCGAAGTTCTTATTTTTTGTGGTATAAATGATGAATGCTTTCCGAAAGTAACTGATAGAGATCATGCAAATGCTCATCAGCTTTAAGTATGTGCAGATGTTTTTGAATGGTTTCATCATCTCCCCTTCTTGCCGGGCCTGTTTGCATGTCGATGGCCCGTCCCTGGTTTAACCTGTTGGCTACTTCCTGTATTAATGGATGCAACAAGTTAAAATCGAGTTGACGTTTTTGACAAAATTCTTCTGTTACTGCATACAGGTGGTTGGTGAAATTGCTGGTTATCACAGCTGCCAGGTGCATTTGTAATCTTGCATCATCATTGGCAACTTCTACTTTATCTGAAAGGGAAAGAGCGAAATCTTTCAGCAACGCTTTTACGTCATCACTATTGCCATCAATCAAAAAAGGAACAGCTGGCAAGTCAGTCATTTCTTTTCGCAGACTTTGCAAAGGATACAAAACTCCATAATTCGGCGAAGCATTCTTCAAAACTTCCATACTCACCGACCCCGCTGTATGAACAAGCACTTTCTTTTTTAATTTCAACTCAGCTGCCACTTCACTGATTGCCTTGTCTGAAACAGCAATCATACAGAGATCTGCATCAGTTGTTATTTCCTGTAATGAGTGAATGGCTTTTGACTGTACCTGTTTTGCCAGTTCTGCTGCATGCTCTTGGTTGCGGCTCCATACCTGCACAATGGAATGACCTGCCACATGCATCATCTTAGCAAGAACTGTTGCTGTATTGCCCGAACCGAGGATTACAATATTCATTGATTGTACAACTGTTAATGAGGCGGATGAACTAATTTGCATCTCAAAGTAAAACATCTTACCTGAATGGTAAGAAATGAGCCCTAAAAATAATCACATGAAACTCGCTCAGAAATTAGTGATCGGATATTATAGAGCCAAGCTAAACATTTTTTCGAAGCTCTCTAAACGCAAGGCAGCAGAAAAAGCATTTGAATTATTCTGTACACCTTATCCCGGTACAAAAACAACAAAGATGCCCGCCATTTTTGAAAAAGCAGAGAAGCTTCATTTAAATATGGATGGATACCAACTGGTGGGCTACCGCTGGAATCATCCGCAACCAAAAAAGGCATTGATCATTCATGGCTTTTCATCTTCCATAAAAAAATTCGATCATTTTGTTGCTCCTCTTTTAAAGAAGGGATATGAAGTAATTGCTTTTGATGGGCCTGCTCACGGCGAAAGCAGCGGTAAAACCGTCAACGCTTTTATTTACCGTGATATGATACAGGCTGTTTATGATAAGTACGGACCTGTTCACTCGTTCATTGCGCATTCTTTTGGTGGATTGGCATTAAGCCTTTTTATGGAAGAACAGAAATACCAGGATAATAAAAAGCTGGTATTAATTGCCCCGGCAACTGAAACAGAAAGTGCCTTGAAAAGTTTTGCCACGTTTCTGAATATTGATGAAGATGTGATGGATGAGCTCCGGAAAATTATTATGGAAAAAAGTGGCCGCACAATTGATAAAATTTCTATCCGTGAATTAGCTTATCAAATCCAGGCAGAAGTATTGTGGGTGCATGATGAAGAAGATGATGTAACTCCATGGGCCGATGCAGAAAAAATTCAGCAGGATGCTCATCCCAACTTTCAGTTTATGGTCACCAAAGGATTGGGTCACCGGAAAATTTACAAGGATAATAAAGTAAAGAAAGCGGTGATGGAATTTTTGTAAGTTGTCTGCACATATAAAAAGTGTCTGACAAAGTGATAATAATGCTGAAAAATGGAAAAAACAGAAAAGGTAATTAAACAAAGACTTTGGCTTATCATCTCTATTTACAGCATTCTATTCATTGGAGTTGTTATCGTTACCAGAACGCCTAATTTTTTTTCAGGAAAAATAACTACAGGTATTGTTGATACGTTTGAAACAAAAATAGTTTACGCCCCCAAGTCTTTACCCTTCGAATCAAGACCATTTCCCGTAATATCATTCAAGCCTGACAGTAATGATCGTGAATATTACGCCTATGTTGACAGAAATTTTTATTTAAGAACCTTCGAAGTTGGTGACACTGTTAATGTAATTTATAATCCTAACAGTCCATCTGAAGCAAGCCTCTTTTCCTTCCCCTATTACTGGTTTGGTATTACAGAATTATGGGCGGGCTTGCTGGTTTTAGCATTTATCCTGATCATTTTAGCAACCAGAAAAGTCCTTTAAACCAATACAAATCAAATGAATTTCTTTACATGATTATCCATTATCAATTTTTCAATTATCCATTCTTTTCTTCGATTTACCAATCATTTTATAATATTGTGCCGCCGATGTCCTCAAAAAAGCCGGCCCACACATATATAATATGTCAAAGAATTTACTCATTGTAGAGAGTCCAGCGAAAGCTAAAACCATCGAAAAAATCCTCGGAAAAGACTTCGAAGTAAAGAGTTGCTATGGCCATATCCGTGACCTTGAAAAAGATGAAATGGGCATTGATGTCAACAATCATTTCCAGCCCCGTTACATTGTTCCCGACGATAAAGAAAAGGTAGTAAGAGACCTGAAATCACTGGCAAAAAAGAGCGACACCGTATGGCTGGCAACGGATGAGGACCGTGAAGGGGAAGCGATCAGCTGGCATTTGTGTGAAGTGCTGGGTCTTGATCCGGCAACTACAAAACGAATTGTGTTTCATGAAATCACCAAACCGGCTATCCTGAAAGCGGTTGACAATCCAAGAACTGTGAACATGAACTTGGTGAATGCCCAGCAGGCAAGAAGAATTCTCGACCGGATTGTGGGTTTTGAACTGAGCCCCGTGCTCTGGCGCAAAATGAGTATGCGGAATAATTTAAGTGCAGGCCGTGTGCAAAGTGTGGCGGTTCGGTTAATTGCCGAACGTGAAAGAGAGATCAACGCCTTTACTCCTGTTTCTTCTTTTAAATTAGAAGGACTATTTACAGCAAAAGATCTCAGCGACCGAAACGTTATATTTAAAGCAGAAGGAAAAAAGCAGAATACCGCCGAAGATGCAGAGAAATTTCTCAACAGTTGCAAAGGCGCCAACTATAAAGTAAAAGATATCCAGGTTCGTCCGGGAAAAAAATCTCCGGCACCTCCTTTTACTACCTCAACATTACAACAGGAAGCAAGTCGCAAACTGGGTTATTCAGTTAGTCGAACCATGCAGTTGGCACAACGTTTATATGAAAGTGGTTTAATCACTTACATGCGTACCGACAGTGTAAGTTTAAGTGATACAGCCTTGGGTGATTTAACAAGAACCATCAAAGGAATGTATGGCGACCGTTATCACCAGTTCCGTAAGTTCAAGAATAAGAACGAGAGTGCGCAGGAAGCACACGAAGCGATACGGCCAACCTATATGGAGAACTCAACCATCGATGAAGCCGATGGTAAACGTTTGTATGAACTCATCTGGAAACGAACAATGGCTTCGCAGATGGCAGATGCAGAACTGGAACGCACAACAGCTAATATTTCCATCTCTACCAACAACGAAGAATTAAAAGCCGAAGGTGAAGTATTAAAATTTGATGGCTTTTTAAAAGTATACCGTGAAGACAAAGATGATGATGATATAACAGAAGATGAAACGCAGGAAGGAATGCTGCCGCCATTAACCGTTGGTCAGCAATTGCCATTGAAAGAGCTCAATGCGGTTGAACGATTTACCCGTGCTGCACCAAGATATACAGAAGCATCTTTGGTGAAAAAATTAGAAGAGCTGGGTATTGGACGTCCATCAACCTACGCTCCTACTATTTCAACTATTCAAAAAAGAACCTACGTTGAAAAAAGAGATAAAGAAGGAGTACGCAGAGATTTTCGTGTATTACAATTAAAGAATGATGTGCTGACCAAAGGAATGGAGCAGGAAAATACCGGTGCAGAAAAATCAAAACTCTTCCCTACTGATCTCGGACTTGTTGTTACAGATTTCCTGAAACAGCATTTTGAGAAAATCATGGATTATGGTTTTACTGCTTTTATAGAAGGTGAGTTTGATGATGTGGCTGAAGGCAAATTAAAATGGAATGTAATGCTCGAAGAGTTTTACAG
>JBEBHT010000294.1:0-5266 GCA_040081135.1 Lacibacter sp.
GTATCATGACTTACTCCTTTGTCAATTGTACAGGCTGCACCAATCTCCACATCATCTTCAATCACCACTCTTCCGCAACTTTCCATTTTTTTATACCATACATCACGGTTCTTTTTGGTATTGTAATAAAATGCATCACTGCCAATTACCGTACCCGATTGAATGATGACATTATTACCAATCACAGTATAATCATATATGGAAACATTGGGGTGGATGATACAGTTCTTCCCGATGGTTACATGATTGCCAACAAAAGCTCCCGGCATTAAAACAGTGCCCTCGCCAATTTTTGCTGATTCACTGATGAGCTGATGAGATGGAGAAAACGGGCGAAAATGTTGAACGATTTTTAAATACGCTTCAAACGGTTCAGCACAAATCAGCAATGCTTTTCCTTCTGGAACTTCTGCTTCTTTGTTAATGATAATAAAGGATGCGGCTGAGTGTATACACTTATCATAATACTTTGGATGATCAACAAACACAAGATCACCGGCTTCCACTTTATGTATTTCGTTAATTCCGGTTGCCTGTCCGTTTACATTTCCTGTAACTGTAGCATCGATTAATTCTGCTATCCATTGTATCGCAACCGGTGAAGGAAACTTCATATACTGATTTTTTCCAAAGGTAATATGCTTTCACATTGATAGCTGACTTCGTTTCATTTTAACCGTTTTCACTGTTTTAAACCGGAAATACTCGTTTAGGGATAAATTTTACAAATTTATTTATCCCCCTTTTTCAGGTGTTAAAAGCATTAAAAAATGCTGTAGTTTTTTATCTGCATGAAACGATTAAGAACAAAAATGAATCTGCAGTTTATGTTTCATTAAAAAACAAATTTGCTGAAACTACTTACTGGTAAGGCTTTCAAACGAATTGATTTTTACCTGTTCGGAAAAAACATCATTACTGAATTATACAATGCATCTTTTTGTTTTAAAAATTGTTACAGAAAAGGCTTAAAATGCATAGCGATTTTCCACAAACAATCAAAAAATGTGAATAAAATAATTTGGAAAAATTTTTATAATCGGAGAATTTATTTTTAATATTGTGATAGGAAAGAAATTTCCTGATACTTACTAACCCATCCATCATAAAAGCTCGGTTTCTTCCGGGCTTTTTCTTTTGCATCATTTCCCGTTTTTTCATTCATTATATCGGGCAACAACTTTACCTGCAACAAAGGTCTCAACAATTACAAAAGATGCAGTTGCATAAAATCAATACCGGATAGCCAGTTCAGTCTATGTTTACTTTACCTGTGCAGTCAATTCAACAGGCAATAAAATATCCATAAACAGACGAAATACGTTACTTTGCTGAAAAGTATGTTATGATTAAATCAATGACAGGTTTTGGAAGAACGGAGGAAGCAACAGGAGATAAAACCTTTTTAGTAGAAATTAAATCACTGAACGGAAAACAATTCGAACTGAATTTAAAACTTACGCCGTTATTACGCCCCTACGAATTTAATATCCGTAGCCTTTTATCAGAACAGTTAATGCGTGGTACTATTGATTGTACCATTATGTTAAAGCAAAACGGAGGCAACGGCGCTATCACCATTAATAAAGAAATGGCCAAAGCATATTTTCAGCCATTGAAAGAAGTGGCGGCTGATTTAAATATCCAGCTGAGTGAATATGTTGTTGCAGCCCTGCTTCGCCTGCCCGATGTAGTGGTACCCAATACCGATGTATTAAGTACAGAACAATGGGAACAGTTTCGGGAAATATTAAAGAAAGCATTGGAAGCAATTAATAACCATCGCAAACTGGAAGGTGCTGCATTGGAAAAAGATTTGATTGAGCGAATCAGAAATATTGAAAGTCACCAGGAAAAAATCACTGCACTGGAACCTGCCCGCCAGGTAAAAATGAAAGAAGAGCTCCGTCGCAAAATGGAAGAACAGCTGGGAAAAGAAAACTATGACGCCAACAGGCTGGAGCAGGAGATGATCTATTATATTGAAAAGATCGACATCAGCGAAGAACAGGTACGTCTCCGCAATCATTGCGAATACTTCATTAACATACTGAAAGAAGAAGGCGAATCAAAAGGAAAGAAACTGGGTTTTGTATTGCAGGAAATTGGCCGTGAGATCAATACAACCGGAGCCAAGGCTTATGATACAGCTATTCAGAAATTAGTGGTATTAATGAAAGACGAACTGGAGAAGGCAAAAGAACAGGTATTGAATGTGCTGTAAGTTCTACAGGTAAGGTTTCAGGACGCTGTATTATTCCCCCGTGAAGTTTGTTCCCGGGTTTTGGATTTTCTATTTCTCCCGCATTACATTTGTAAAAATATTTCCGCTTGAAACATCAGTCAGTCCTTCTCTTTGCTGTTACATTTTGTTTATTATCCATCGGTTTTTCTTCCTGTACCAGTATGGATACCTTTGAAAAAAACGTTCAGATCCCCGGGCATGAATGGAGCTACAGCAATCAGCCGGAAATTAACTTCACCATTACGGATACCATTTCTCCCTATAATGTTTTTGTAACCCTGCGCCATACAGATGCCTATGCTTACAAAAATATCTGGCTCTTTATTTCAACCCGTCAACCCAGCGACAGCAGTTTTCAGAAAGAACGTTTTGAACTAACCCTTCAGAATCAAAACGGTGAATGGATCGGAACAGGCATGAGTGATATCTGGGAAGTGCGTTATCCATTGTTCAGTAATATCCGTTTTACAAAACAGGGCAGCTATACCATCCGCTTACAGCAAACCATGCGTGATAATCCACTTCTTCATATTATGAATGCAGGCATTCGCATTGAAAAAGCAAAATAATGGCCTACACCAATAAAGTTTTTCGCTTTGGGAATTTTTCTTTCTGGTTCTGGGTCCTGTTTATTTATATATTGGCTGCACTTGTATGGTGGTTTGTTTCATTAGAACGCCAAAGCCGGGAAATGACCGATCTGAAATTATCGGAACTGAAAAAAGACGACAGGCAGTATGTTATTAAGCTGGAAGAAATTCAGCTGAATCAAAAAAGACAATCTGCAAAATTTATAGGCGAAGGACTTACATTTCTTGCATTAATTGTAACCGGTGCCGGGTTTGTTTATCGTTCTATACGAAAACAGATTGAAGTATCATCCCTGCAGCAAAACTTCATGATGGCTATTACGCATGAGTTAAAAACGCCCATCGCCACCACAAGATTAAGCTTAGAAACTTTACTACGCAGAAAACTGGATGATGTGCAGCAACAGAAATTACTGCTCAGTGCATTATCTGAAACCAACCGCCTGAATATTCTTACCAATAATATTTTGCTGGCTTCTCAAATGGAGGAGAAAACGTTTCAACGGGAAAACGAACAGCTGAACCTGGCTGATATTATTGAAACGGTTGTGAATGATTATAAGAACCGTTACCCCCAGAGAAGAATAGAAGCTTCTGCAGATAAAGACCTTTATATAGATGGTGATGAACTGCTGATGCAGATTGCACTGAGCAACCTGATAGATAATGCGTTAAAATATGCACCCAAAGAAAGCCCTGTTTATGTTGATTTGATGGAAGATGAATATCATATCCAGATCAAAGTAAGTGACGAAGGCCCCGGTATTGCCGATGAAGAAAAACGAAAAATTTTCCAGAAGTTTTACCGCAGCGGAAGTGAGAATACTAGAAAAGCAAAAGGGACAGGATTAGGCCTGTATTTAACCAAAAAAATCATTGAGCAGCATAATGGCGATATCTTTGTGATGAATAATACCCCAAGTGGAAGTATTTTTGTGATTCAGTTTTAAATAAGCAAACATGAACGGTTCGAATAAGGCATCCATATTACTTGTAGAAGATGAAGAGCATTTACAGGATGCATTGAAATTAAATCTTGAACTCGAAGGATACGAAGTAACAACAGCCAACGATGGCGTTGCAGCACTGAAAGCAGTAGAGAATGAATATTTCGACCTCATTATCATGGATGTAATGATGCCCGAAATGGATGGCATCAGCGCCACAGAAAGTATCCGCATCCGCAAAAATGAAGTCCCCATTCTGATACTTAGCGCCAAGAACACATCCTACGACAGGGTATTGGGATTAAAGAAAGGTGCAGATGATTATCTCACCAAACCTTTTAACCTCGAAGAATTACTGCTGCGTGTGGAAAAACTGATTCAAAAGAATAAAAAGATCCACGATAAAGACAGCATTGGTGATACCTACAAGTTTGGAAAGAACAGTATTGATTTTAAAGCACAGGAAGCCACCAACTTCAAAGACGAAAAAATTCAGCTGAGTAAAAAGGAAAACATGCTGCTGCAACTGCTCATTGAAAACCAGAATGAAGTGGTAACACGTGAAAAAATTTTACAGCAGGTTTGGGGTTATAATGTGTACCCTACCACAAGAACTATTGATAATTTCATACTCAACTTCCGCAAATATTTTGAGGAAGACAGCCGCAACCCTGTTTATTTCCATTCGGCAAGAGGGGTTGGATACAGGTTTGTGAATGAAGGGTAAGCAACTGTCGCAATTGCAAACATTGGCAAAGTTAACCATGCATACTTTCTTCAACAAGCCAAACGATTTCATTACCTTACTTCAACAACAGTAAGAGTATTATGAAACGCTGCCATCTTCTTCTCCCCTTCATTTTCATTTTTTTCATCAGCTGTCAGGAGCAAACTGTAAAGCAGGAATCAACAGCATCAGCAGACAACAGCTGGGCCATGCTCAACTTTGTAAAAGTTGATAGCCTCAACCCCATTCTTCAGCCCGATTCTACTCAGCACTTCAACTGCCCCATCAGCAAACAAACAGTCAATTGGGAGGAACGGAATGTATTAAATCCATCAGCTGTTGTAAAAGATGGCAAAGTGTATTTGCTTTACCGTGCACAGGATCATGACATGACTTCACGTCTTGGACTTGCAGTAAGTGATGATGGTTTGCATTTTACCAAACTCCCCGAGCCCGTTTTCTTTCCTGCAGAAGATAACATGAAACAATATGAATGGAAAGGTGGTGTGGAAGATCCAAGGCTTGTGGAAAGTGAAGACGGAACTTATATTCTCACTTATACTTCGTACGATGGGAAAATTGCAAGGCTTTGTCTCGCTACCTCCAAAGATTTGAAAACCTGGACCAAACATGGATTAGTTTTAAGTGAGGCAAAGTATAAAGATCTCTGGTCAAAATCGGGAGCACTTGTTGCTAAACAAACCGGAGAAAAAATCATTGCCACAAAAATCAATGGAAAATACTGGATGTATTTTGG
>JBEBHT010000295.1:0-5265 GCA_040081135.1 Lacibacter sp.
ACTGCCGGTTATATTGGTATGAAGATCGCAACCAAAAGTAATGTACGCACCGCACAGGCTGCCCGTACCAGTTTAAGCAAAGCCTTAAATGTATCCTTCACCGGTGGTTCTGTAATGGGACTTGGTGTAGCCGGATTAGCAGTACTTGGTCTGGGTGGATTGTTCATTATTTTGAAAGCAATCTTTGTTCCCGATGGTGCAAATGTAAACGGGCATGAAATGCTCAGAACAATTGAAGTGCTCACCGGTTTCTCACTGGGTGCAGAATCAATTGCATTGTTTGCCCGTGTGGGTGGTGGTATTTATACAAAAGCTGCTGACGTTGGTGCCGACTTAGTTGGTAAAGTGGAAGCAGGTATTCCTGAAGATGATCCACGCAACCCTGCAACCATTGCAGATAACGTAGGTGATAACGTAGGTGATGTTGCCGGTATGGGCGCCGATCTGTTCGGTTCTTATGTGGCAACCGTTTTGGCCACAATGGTACTGGGACAGGAAACAATTTCTGTTGATAAGTTTGGCGGCATGGCTCCTATCTTATTACCAATGATCATTGCAGGTACAGGTATTCTCTTTTCAATAGTTGGTACATGGATGGTTCGTGTAAGCGATAATGCAGGTATCAATACAGATAATGTACAGAAAGCATTGAACATGGGTAACTGGGGATCGATTATCCTCACAGCCATTGCTTCCATTGGATTAGTATATTTCATTCTTCCCGATACAATGATTCTGCGTGGTGCAATCTTCACCAAATGGGGTGTTCTTGGTGCCATTGCTGTTGGTTTGGTGGTTGGTGCGTTAATGAGCATCATCACTGAATATTATACGGCCATGGGTAAGCGCCCTGTGCTGAGCATTATCCGTCAATCTTCTACAGGTCATGCAACCAATGTAATTGGAGGTTTGGCTATTGGTATGGAATCAACTTTCTTACCTATTCTTGTTTTGGCTGGCGGCATCTGGGGTTCTTTTGAATGTGCAGGATTATATGGTGTAGCAATTGCAGCCGCTGGTATGATGGCCACTACTGCCATGCAGTTAGCCATCGATGCATTCGGACCGATTGCCGATAATGCTGGTGGTATTGCCGAGATGAGTGAACTGCCAAAAGAAGTGCGTGAAAAAACCGACGTTCTGGATGCGGTTGGTAATACAACTGCTGCAACGGGCAAAGGTTTTGCCATTGCATCAGCAGCATTAACTTCTCTTGCCTTATTTGCAGCCTTTGTTGGTGTAGCAGGAATAACAGGTATTGATATTTATAAAGCAAAAGTGCTTTCTTCACTTTTTGTGGGAGCAATGATTCCGTTCATCTTTTCTTCACTGGCAATTACAGCTGTTGGACAGGCAGCAATGGCAATGGTGGAAGAAGTTCGCCGCCAGTTCCGTACTATTCCCGGAATCATGGAAGGTACAGGACAACCTGAATATGATAAATGCGTTGCCATCTCAACTGAAGCTTCTATTAAGAAAATGATGTTGCCGGGTGCAATTGCAATTGTTTCTCCTTTGTTAATGGGCTTCTTACTCGGACCAGAAGCATTGGGTGGTTTCCTCGCCGGTGCTACTGTAAGTGGTGTATTGATGGGAATGTTCCAGAACAATGCAGGTGGTGCATGGGATAATGCCAAGAAGAGTTTTGAAAAAGGTGTGGAGATTAATGGTGAAATTTTCTACAAGAAATCTGATCCGCATAAAGCATCCGTAACTGGTGATACAGTTGGTGATCCGTTTAAAGATACTTCAGGCCCGTCTATGAACATCCTCATTAAATTAATGTCGATTGTTTCGTTGGTGATTGCCCCTTCCCTTGCACAGATGTATGGTACAAAGGCACAGGACAAACATATGGAAACGGTAGAGGTAAAGATTGAACAGAAGGAAGGTAAGGAAGCAGAAATGAAACTGGAAAACCCTTTCCTCGAAGCATTAAAAAAAGACAGCCTGATTAGCGCTAACGGTTTTTCAGTTAAACTGAAAAACGACAGTCTTATTATCAATGATGTTTTACAATCGAAGGAAGTGCTGGATAAATACCGTTCATTACTGAACGGCAAAACAGAGCTTGATGTAAAAGTAAACGTCGAAAAATTATAAGTCAATTATGCAACCATATTGTTTGATTAGCTCTCTTTAGAGCGTCTAATCAGACCATTATCATTGCCCCTGCATTTCTATGCGGGGGCGTTTTTTTTACCACCTCCCTTTTGCCCGTATGTTAATTTATTTCAAATTTTACCGGCGGCATTTGTTTTTAAAGGGCAGGTCGTATATTTGATACGAAACAAGTCGTATAACATGAGCAGTAAGCAAACAAAACCTACAGAAAGTGAATTGGAAATCCTTCGGGTACTTTGGGAACGTGGCGAAGCAACAGTAAGAGACGTACATGTAGAATTAAGCAAAACAAAGGACGCAGGCTATACCACCACCCTGAAGCTGATGCAGATTATGCATGAAAAAGGATTGGTGAAAAGAGATGAGAGCAGTAAAACTCATAAGTACACTCCCCTCATTTCCCGTGAAAAAACCCAGAAACAGTTTATGGGAAAAATGATCGATACCCTTTTCCAGGGTTCTTCCACTCAGCTGGTGATGCAGGCACTGGGCAATCACAAAACCTCAAAAGAAGAGTTAGACGAAATTCAAAAACTAATTGATAACCTGAAACAGCAGTAATATGCAGCACCTGTTTCAATCAGCTTTTTTACAGGCACTTGGCAAAGCTATTGCCGACAGCATCTGGCAAATGGGACTATTGTTTCTCGTTTACCAGATTCTCGTGTTTACAGTGCGTATTAAACAGGCTGCTGCAAAAAACTTATTGAGCAGTGTATTCGCATTAGGCGGGTTTGTCTGGTTTATTTCAGACATCTTTCTGCACTGGAACAAACAACTGAAACAAACTGCATCCTTAGTAATTGAAGATGCAGGAGTAAATAATTCATTGCTTTCTGCATTTACAAATGATAACCGCTGGCAATTATTTTTCAACTGGATCGAATACAAGCTTCACTTCATTCTCCCCTATCTTTCTGTTGCCTACCTGTTTGTGCTTTTATGGTTTGCAACCAAATTGTTTGTACAGTTACATGCAACCAATTCACTTCGCAATAAAGGTGTATCAACTGTAAGCGATGAACTGCAATCCTTCTTTCAGTTTTTAACAGATTCAATGGGTTTGCAAAAATCCGTTCAGCTGTTTATCAGTAAACAAATTGATATTCCTGCTACACTTGGCTTTTTAAAACCAATTGTACTTCTGCCAGCATCAGCTGTTACACATCTAACTCCTGCTCAGTTGGAAGCAGTATTGCTTCATGAGTTGGCTCATATAAAACGGAATGATTATTTCTGGAACCTCTTGCTGTCGGTTGCAGAAACCATGCTCTTCTTCAATCCATTTGCTTTATTGCTGATTGGCATTGCCAGAAGAGAACGGGAAAACAGTTGCGATGACCAGGTGATGAGCTTTCAGCAAAATGCCGCAGTTTATGCCGAAGCATTGCTGACTGTAGAAAAAGTAAGAGTACAAAATCCACAACTGGCAATGGGACTGGGTGATAATAAACAGCACCTCATGCTCAGAGTAAAACGTATACTGAATTTACCTGCGGAAAAAAACAAAATCAGTACACGATTGCTTGCGCTGGTATTCTTTACCCTTCTCTTTGCTCTTACGGGATGGATCATCAGGGACAGAAAACAGTCTGTTGTAAAAGAACAGAAAACTGAACAGAATACGATTGCGCACAATACAAAAGTGGTTTATGTAAAGCCCGGTGCCCTGTTGAAAAAAACGAATCAAACTGTTTTTTTACGTGATGAAAAAAGAAAGCTTCGTCTTGAACTGAAGAATGAATTGAATGAAGAAAAACTGGTTGTTTGGGATGAGCAGGAAGGTGAACAATTAGAATTTGATAAAGTCATCTTCAATGATCTCCCTGCTGAATGGATGGAACGTTTTGTTCAGCCTTACGGCAGAGAAATTCCATCACCCGATTTGTTGATGGCAAAAGAACAGGAATTTCTATTTATGATGAAGCAGGATTCTTTACGTCAAAAACAAAACCGCTACAGAGCAGATGCAGATTTCTATAAAAAAGCGCAGGACCTTCGTGAAAAAAAAATATTGACCCGGGGTTTCCCGTTAAATCAAATGACTGTTCATCTCAAAAAGAACTGGGACAAAGATTCTTTATTCAATAAAATGAAACCCTTTTTTCCCGAAGGTTTTGTATGGACTGAAGACATGCAGGAGGGAGCATATCACTTTACATACCCGCCCGAAGAATTCCAAAGAAACAAACAACAGATTGCTGAAGAAATAAACAGACAGCAGCAGCAAAGGAAAACAAAACTTCTTTACAGAAAGAACCAGGCAAGGGATTCAGCCAATGAAAAATTGAAAGAACGGTTCAGGACTGCACCTTCTTTTGCCTATAGGAACGATTATCCAGCGCAGGAAGAAAAAAGAATCAATGAGGAAAGAATCAGTATTATTATTGAAAATAACAACCTGTACATTAAAGAAATCAATCAGCAACCGGCTGATTCATTAAACAGGCATCAACCACCAAAAAAGATCATCAAACGGTTAGAAATAATCAGGCTCTGAGTTTTACCATACTCTGCGTGGGCAGAGATCACCATATTTATTACCAATCATAAACCCAAGCACAATTTCATGTGTTCCTCTCTGCATGTATTGTAACAGGTATCTTGAATTATTGACATCATAAGAATAACCAACATTAAAAGTGTTGGAAATATTTACACCGGCCATTGCAGCAAACCCTTCCTTTACTCTGTAATTACCACCTACCCAAAACCTGTCCTGGTATTGTGCTTTCACGGTAAAATCAACAAACATAGGCATGCTTGGTATGTAACGAAGCATCACAGATGGAATAATATTTACATCATCACCAGCCATAAAGCGATAACCGGTTGTTGCAAAGAAATGAGGTACTAATGTTGATTTATAAAAATCATTCGTTACCAAAGTAACCTTTTGCGGAATGATCTGTTGAGCTGAGAAACCTGCAAAAAAACGATCCGAATACAACCATACACCCGCATTCAATTCAGGTTTTACTTTTCGTAATTCCTGTGCTACTCCACCAATAGCCGGATCAACAGGATTCGCCAATTCAATTTTACTTGCATCAATATTGATTGCTGATATTCCTGCTGCAAAACCTGCTGACAAATTCAGCTTGGGTGTTAAACCCAGGTGATAAGCATACGATACAGTTG
>JBEBHT010000296.1:0-5210 GCA_040081135.1 Lacibacter sp.
GCGTGCAGTAATTTCATTTCCATGTGGCGATGCAAGCATGCGGGTTGCATTTGCAGCATAATGTTTATAGCGGTTACCATCAATCGGGTAATCATTTGCCAGCCAGTTCTTCCAGCCAATAATAAAACGGCTGCCATAGCTGAAATCCCATGTATAGAACACATCCATGTTCCATACATTAAAATTCTGATCCTGCCCGGGAATAAATGCACGGTCAGTTCTCCATCCATCTGCACCTACATTATAAAAACTGTGGTATTCAACCCGGCTCCAGTAATGTCTTGCACGCAATGTAAGATTCATTCTGCTCGTGAAATTATAAATACCACTGATGAGTGTGGTAATATCTTTATTTCTTCTTCGTCCAACAATCGGCTCACCATTTGTTTCACGTTTAAATGCATAACCAAATTGTCCACGGTCATCTTTTAAACTCCAGTCAACATCTAAACTGAAACGGTCACTGAAACGGTAACGCAGCCCGGGGTTAATAACTATGTAAGGGTCATTTTTAATATCAACCGACTCAGCTAAACCAACAACATAGCGTCCGAATAATTTCTTTCTGCTGTCAGAGCTTCCGCTAATACGCAGGAAGCCCCAGGGAACCTGACGTAAAAATTTACCGGGTGTGCGTAATTCAAAATAATCTTTTTGCCATAAGGGCTGATATTCTGCTGCAATGCTTACATCCCAAAAGCTTTTGAAGAACCAAAAAGCACTCGCACTGTAACGAATATTGGCAAATACAAATGGTTTGTATAACATTTCATGCCGCACAGCAATGCCAACATTCCATGAATTGAATTTTTTTGTTGGCGTTAACTGGTTATAGCTGATGTTCACCTGGTGCATCACTTCGTTTGGCGCAACTATATAACCAAGATCATTGGGGTCATACTTATCACTCTCAACATTGCTGGTTAACTTATATTGAATTTTACCACTAACTTTTCCGAGTGTTACAAGACTTTTAAACCCACTATACGGATTGGCGCCCATGATCTGGCTGTAATCAAACTTTCCCTGGAACCCATATTTATTGCTTTTTTCAAATAATGCAATATCCAATCCTGTAACATTTGCATCTCTTGCTGCACCACTGCGTGTAGTATTGGCATTGGTAAGGGTAATCGATGAACGTCCTTTCAATGCCTGGTCAATTACTATGAGGTTATAGTTTGTTAATGGTTCTGTTTGAATCCGTTGCTGCTGTTTACTGTTGATGTTTTCCACTTCAGCAAACATCTGTGCACCAATTGCATTGAAAATGCCAATGCCTAATTTCTGCTTTGTTCTTCCGGAGAACTTAGTTGCATTCAGCAACTGTACCACCCCTGGGTTGGAAATAATTTTTGTACTATCAGTTGAACCCATGCTCCTTGCATTATAATAACCTGATGGAGTTGCTCCTACTCTTCGTGAATAAAACAATCCTCCTTTATTAAAAATCTCCGTACCCTCCGTAAAGAAAGGACGGTTCTCCTGGAACTGTACTTCAAAAGGCGACAGGTTATTAATTACGTTATCGGATATCACCTGCCCGAAATCAGGAATCAATGTCATATCCAATGTAAAACTTTCATTTACTCCATACTTTACATCCATACCACCGTTACGCAAAAACTCATTGAGTCTTCCTTTTGATGTGGGAGTTGTTCTGTAACCTGCAGTTACATAAGGAAGGAATGACAAACGCAGAGGTGGTGTAAGATTTTCCAATCCGCTTAAACGTCCAAACTGGTTTACAAATCCATTTTGATTGGGGTTAATATTATTCCAGTAAGAACTTTCATTACTTCGTCTTACATAACGCTGAAAGTTGATGCCCCAATCCTGTTTATCTTTTTTCGCAAAGCGAAGCGAAGAGTATGGGATTTTCATTTCAATTACCCAACCATCTTCTTTCATGGTTACTTTACTTTCCCAAACGGCATCCCAACTGTAATCACTCGGCGGACCAAACTGTGAAGAACGATTCGGGCTTAATCTGCCATCACTCTGCACATTTCGACTGGTAACCAAAAACTGAAATCCATTCTGATCATCATTATAGGTATCAAAAAAAACAGAGAAATAATCAATGTCCTGCCTGCTTTCTCCATCTCTTGCAGTTAACTGAGTACGTACAAGTTTAGGGTCATCATATAAATAAGCGCCAATATAAATAGATGAATTATCATATACCACATAAACCTTGGTTGCATAAGCAGATGCTTCGCCATAGTTGGGACTGTTGACAACAAAATTTTCAGCTACAGGTGCATTTTGCCAGATGGCTTCATTGAGCACACCATCAATTTTTGGAGTTGTAAAAATCTTATTCGCCTGGATGGTTCGTTCAGGTTCATTTCCGGCATAAGATAGTAACATGGCAAGCAGAAAAAGCAAAGAAAATAGTCCTTTCATAAAGTGCGCAAGCTATATAAAAAAACCGCCCATACGGTTGAATTTGTATGAACGGTTCAGCAGAATTGCTCCTGTTTTTATAGGGAGATATTAACTTAATTCATTTTCTTCTTGAGGTTATTCACCTGGTCCTGCAGGTTGGTTACCAGTGATGCAAGATTACTTACATCCCAGCGCTGTCCCTGCCCTACTTTACTAATCACCATTTGTGCACTCCAGAATTCAAGAACATCTTCTGTATTTACCTGGTATGGTTGATAAACCGGGTTATCGCTCAACAGCGTCAATTTATTTTTGCTGCGGTTGCTTTTTAATACACGTTTGTATACCACCCCTTCCGATTTACTCAATACGATGTAGGCATTATTATTCTTTACATCATCGAGGCTGTCAACTTTAGCTCCAACAATTACACTGCCGCTTGGGGTTGGCATCATACTGTCGCCAATAATTTCAAATGCACGGTAAGTACCACTGGTGAGCATGGGTAATGTAAATGTATTCAGCTCATCCAGAAACTCAGGGTCTGCATAACCGTTCAGGTAGCCGGCTGCAGCTTTCACCGGTACAAAATGAATCACATTGGTTTCAGCCAGCATTTTCAGTTGCCTTCGCTTTGCCAGGTAACTGCCTTTTGTTTCACTCAGATCTTTACGAAGCAGGTCATCAATTGAAACCTTGAACAGATCACTTACTGTTTCAAGTACTTCGTAATTGGGCTCTGCCCTTTCCTCTTCATAAGCACCAACAAGTGATCGCTTAATGCCGATTTTCTGAGCAAATTCATCCTGTGTAAATCCACGCAGCTTGCGGAGATATTTCATGTTTTGATTGGCCATTGCCATAAGATGCTAATTTTATTGGAGCTAAGATACTAATTATTTTAGTTTTACAAAATATTTAATTTAAAAGAAATATTTTTCTGTTGCTTTTTAGAAATCAAAATTATTGCTGTTCTATTATGAAAAAACCACCGGATGCCGGTGGTTCTAAAAAATTACAAACCGTTAATTACAGGAAGTCAGTCTTCATACCGCCCATTACTGTTAATGTTTCAGTTGCTGAGTTATTCAGTTAATATTCGTTGATAAAACTTGCAGTTGCATTATTGCTTATACTGGTAAAACAGAAGAATTAAAAAATCTTATCCTGCATTTCAGTGGTTTCTTTAACCACCTGCTCATCAAAGGCAATTCCTTTGTGGGCAATCGCTTCACGCAAAACATCATTGATGGTAATTACTCCCTGAAACTGCTTGTTATCAAATACCAACAAGTATCTTGTTTTATGACTGTTGAGAAGTTTCATACAGGATTCAACCGATTCTTCTGATCCGATAACCGGTAAGTTACTGCCCATTACCTCTTTTACGGTTGCCGAGTCACTATGCAGCCCTTTTAAAATTACATTCCGGCTGTAATCCCGTTCAGAAAATATTCCAGCGAACTCACTCATTTTTTTTACAACAAGATAACTGAGGTTTACCGAGCTCATCAGCTGCAGGGCTTCTATCACCTTTGCATCGGCATCAATTACATTAAAGATGTGTGGCTTGTTTTTTAAAATATCGGCGGCAGTTCTCATAACAATCGTTTTTGTTTATACTAAATATACGTTTTCAATTGGTTATTAAAAAGAGATTGTTATCAGTTCAATTTTGTGAACTCCTGAATATATCAGACTTTTACCTGCATATATATGCTGACTATATAAAGTAAACCAAATGGCAAAAGCAAAAAAAACCACTTCACCTGCAAAAGTGAAAGCAGTGAAGGAAAGACCAATCATCCTTATTACTAACGACGATGGTGTAACTGCTCCCGGCATCCGTAACCTCGCCGAAGCAGTAAAAGACCTGGGGAAAGTGGTCATTGTTGCCCCCGACAAGCCGCAGAGCGGCATGGGTCATGCCATCACTATCGGCTTTCCGCTGCGCATGCAGCAATTGCATATCATGGATGGTATTGAAACATGGCAAACCAGCGGCACGCCTGTTGATTGTGTAAAACTGGCCGTTGACAAAGTACTGCACCGCAAACCAGACATCTGTTTGAGTGGGATTAACCATGGTGCCAACCACAGCATCAACGTTATTTACAGCGGAACTATGAGTGCGGCTATTGAAGCAAGCATTGAAAGTATTCCTTCCATTGGCTTTTCATTGCTTAACTACAGCATGGAAGCCGATTTCAGCGCCAGCAGAGTTTATGCGAAAAAAATTGTAGAACAGGTGCTTGCATCAAAAAAATTAGACAAACACCTTTGCCTCAATGTAAACATACCCAATGTAGATGCCAGTTTAATTAAAGGAGTAAAGATTTGCCGACAGGCATATGCCAAGTATGTGGAAGACTTTGATGAACGCAAAGACCCAAGTGGTAAAAATTATTACTGGCTCACCGGTGAGTTTAAAAACTTTGACAAAGGAAAAGATACAGATGTTTGGGCACTGGAACACAATTTTGTGAGTGTTGTTCCCGTTCATTTCGATCTGACGAATTATTCGCTAAAAAAATTACTTGAAACAAAACTGAAATTCTGATGTTTAAACTTGATAAACTTCCTTTTGGAATTGTATTGGGTGCTCTTGCCCCGATTCTTGGTCTGGTTGTATATTACCTGCTGAAAGCCCCCTCCATCAGCTTCGGCGAATTTGTAGAATATTTCTTCAGGACCAAAGCTATGCTTACAGCTGTAGGCAGCCTGAGCCTGATTGCCAACATTATCTTATTTACGCTTTTCATCAATGCACGCAGAGATAAAACTGCTATTGGCATTTTTATTATGACGGTGATGTACGG
>JBEBHT010000023.1:0-21663 GCA_040081135.1 Lacibacter sp.
TGGTTGTTGTTTCTTTCCCGGAGGAATTGGATTTGCTGTTGAACATATAGGATCGGTTTATTGAGTTGACTTTTCTACTTCAGGTATTTTCAGGGTAGCCGTATCTTTCGTTGTTTTCACATCACCCGACAGCACTTTCTTCAAACTTTCCAGGTACATATCCTTCTGTATACTTGCTTTTTCCAGTGAATCGATCTTTGTTTTATACAGAATCAGCTCTTTCCGCTGACTCTGCGTTCCATAGCCCGGTAAATAATACTTCAGGTTGGTAAACGTAATCAATGCCACCGTAAGCCCAACCAATAACACAAAAATGGTGCTAAGAGTGATGTATACGCTCAATCTTGATAACTTAAAGGTCACCACCTCCTCGTAAGTATCATCATTCATTACCACCAGCCTGTACCGGTTTCTGAGTCGTTTCAGTGTAGAATCTGCGTCAATTAATCTTGCCATACGTAAAATGAGGCTTAAATTTACTGTTTATAGGGCGGTAAAAAGAAATTCTTCGTGAATTTACCTTTAATTAAAATATTTTTGACCGTATTGAGTTATAAAGAAAAACTACCCACAGCCTGCATGCAGCTCATTTTAGTACCAACACAAAGATGGATTTTTTTAGTTCTCCTTCTGGGCTGCTTCACCGCTTCTGCTCAACCAGACTTTACATTACCGCTGATAAAACCGAAAAAATACGAGAACAAAACCCTTGGATCGGAGAAGACAGATGATAAAAAATTCACACTTCCACGGAAATTATACCAGGGTACAGTTACGCATTACAATTTTTACTACAACGCTACTGTCAAATTAAATGCCATTGTTGAAAAAGCAAAGCTGAGTCATAAAGATGATTATACGCAGCTTCTGCCTTTTTATAATTTTTCAACCAAAACAACAGCGGTTGATTCTTCAGAGCTTGATTCAATTATGTACAAAGCAACAGCCGGCATTGTACTCCACGATTTGCGGAACAGTTATATTGACAATATGTACCTGCTCATCGGGCAGAGTTATTTCTACTGGCGCAAGTTTGATTCAGCCTACCGCATTTTTCAATTCATCAACTATAATTTTTTCCCGAAAGGAAAAGATGAATATACCATCGTTGTTGGCTCAAACGACCGTTCAAGCAATGGATCATTAAACATTGCCAGCAAAGAAAAGAATACCGTTATTCAAAAAGTATTTACCCAGCCTCCCAGCCGCAACGATGCATTGATCTGGCTGGCAAAAACCTATGCTGAAGACAGTTTGTATGCAGAAGCCTACAGTTTGGTGAATCTCTTAAGGAAAGATCCCATCTTTCCAAAACGACTGCACAATAAATTAGATGAAGTACAGGCTTTTGTTTTCTACCAGCAGGAACAATGGGACAGTACTGCTTATTTTTTACAAAGAGCCTTACCTGTTGCAGCTGATAAAACCGAACTGGCACGTTGGGAATATCTACTGGCGCAACTGTATGCAAAAACCAATCAGCCCGAAGCTGCTTCCACTTATTTCAATAAAGCAAAAGCACATACCACTGATCCTGTTCTTTATATTCATGCACGTATTTATGAAGCACAGCTCATAAAAAAAGAAGGCGGCAGTTCTGTTGCAGAAACATTAGCCGATTTAGTAAAACTTTCAAAGAAAGAACGCTTTGATGGTTTTGAAGATATCCTGTACTACTCTGCTGCAGGAATGGCTTTACAATTAGGTGATACGGCACAGGCAAGAACATTGCTGATGAAAAGTGTTACCTACAGCACTGAAAATACATCAGTAAAAAATCAGGCCTATTTAAAACTGGCCGATATTTCTTACGCACAAAGAGATTATACATTCGCTTCGAATTGTTACGACAGTTTGAATTTTCAGGATCCTTCTTTATCAGAGCAGTCAGCAAAATTGCAACTGAGACAACAGATACTGAAAGACCTTGTACAACAAATTAACGTTGTAAAAAGACAGGACAGTTTACAGGCAGTTGCAAAAATGCCGGAAAAAGAAATGGATGCTTACCTGAAAGCATTGGTAAGGAAAATGAGAAGAGAAAGAGGATTAAAAGAAGAAGTAAATTACACGGGTGGAGGTTCAGTTGGTAACGAAGATCAGAATGCACCCATCTTTACTTCAACAGGTACAGGTAACAGCTGGTATTTTTACAATGCAGCACAAAAAACAAAGGGCTATACTGATTTTGTGGTTCGTTGGGGCAAACGTCCGAATATTGACAACTGGAGAAGACAGTCTGTAATTGATGTAATGGTTGGGCAAACCCCGAATAAAAACCAATCGATCAAAGGAGAAACAACTGATCCCACTTCTATTCCGGAATCTGACCTGAGTGTTGATGGCTTGAAACAAAATCTTCCTTTAACAGAAGCACAGCTATTGATTTCAAATCAACGCATTATGGATGGACTGCTTCAGCAGGGAGCCATTTATAAAAATCAACTGGAAGATTATGCACAGGCTGCAATTGTATTTGAAGAAATTCTCAGTCGGTTCGGCGGCAATCATACTAAGGCAGAAGAATTTTTATTTGATTTATATTATTGTTATTTAAAGGCCGGGAATCAGGAAAAAGCCGAATACTATAAAAATCTGCAAACTCAGAAATATCCTGATGGCCAATTTGTACAAAAAATAAAAGATTCACAAAATCCAAAAGCTGGAGCAAAAGATGCAAAGACCATTGCTTACGAACAGATCTATAACAATTTCGTTGCAGGAAATTTTGATGAAGCATTGGAGCAAAAGAAAAAAGCTGATTCAAGCTTTGGTAAATCATACTGGACTCCGCAGCTGCTATACATTGAATCACTTTATTATATCAAAGAAAGAAACGACAGCGTTGCCTTTATTACCTTAACCAATCTTGAACTGAATTTCCCCGGCACTGCGATGGCTCAAAAAGCTAACATCATGAAAGATGTGTTGAGAAGAAGAGCAGATATTGAAAATTATCTCACCAATGCAAATATTGTCCGTCAAACAGAAGACAGTATTTACATTCCATTTGATGATGGACCGAAAGTAAACATGACCAATCAGCAGATACTGAAAGATTCAACCAATAAAATTGCGGTTACAACAACTCCTGCACAGAATAATGCCAACATCACAAAACCACAGGCACCTGTACAAAAAACCGGCAACGAAAAACAGGATCGCAGCAATGCAGGAAAAGTTACTATCGGCAATAAACCTGTAACAGATACAACAAGCATCAAACCATTGAAAACAGGCAAGATTGAAATGGCATATATCTATTCTGCCAACGAACCGTATGTGGTGATGATGTACTTTGATGCAGTTGATCCGATCTATATCTCCGAATCAAAAAATGCATTTCTAAGGTATAACTCCAGTAATCATACTACCGAAACCATCAGCATCAACACTTACGAAGGCGATAAAGACCTTAGCTTTATGGATCTGGGTAGTTTTCCTGATGTATCTGCATCGCTGAGTTATATGGAAGAACTGAAGAAAAATGCCCGGCAGATTGTTCCCTGGCTCCCTGCTGATAAATATAATTTTATTATTATTTCTGTCCGTAACCTAGATATGCTCAAAACCCGCCGTAATATGGAGGAATACAAGCTGTTTATCCGTCAGTACATCAAGGATAAATTTTAGGGATTCTTCTTAAATTCCGCTCCCCGAATTGTTTTAGATTTGTCTGGTATTGAATTTGCTCTCATTCGCATCTCATACAACCTAACATTATGCGTACATCGGTTAAATATTTATGGCGTGCCTTCTTTATTGGCCTTGGAACATTTATCCTTATTGTGATCCTGGCCAATTTTGGTGTTTTCGGCAAAATGCCTTCCCTGGAAGAATTGGAAAACCCATCTGCCTCCCTTGCCAGTGAAGTCATTGCATCAGATGGAACAATGATGGGAAAGTACTATCTGCAGGACAGAACCAATGTTGAATACAAAGACATTTCAAAGAATATTGTCAACGCATTGATTGCAGCAGAAGATGAGCGTTTCTACAATCACTCAGGAATTGATGGCTGGGCTTTGGCAAGAGCCGTTTCCAAACTGGGAACGGATGGCGGTGGCAGTACCATTACTCAGCAGCTGGCATTAAACCTGTTCAGGGAAAGAGCCAAGAATAAAATTGCAAGAACCATTCAGAAAATACAGGAGTGGATTATTGCTGTAAAACTGGAACGCAATTTTACCAAAGACGAAATTATTGCTCTTTATCTCAACACAGTTGAATATAGTGACAATGTGTTTGGTATCCGCAATGCATCCAAAACCTTTTTTCAGAAAGAACCATCCCTTGTTACTGTTGAAGAAGCTGCGCTGTTGGTAGGAATGGTGAATGCTCCTTATGCATACAATCCGAGAATCTTTCCACCCCGTGCTATGCAGAAACGTAACGCAGTAATCAACGACATGGTGCGGAATAATTTTGTAACAGAAGCCGAGGGAAGCAGAATTAAAAACAGTCCCATCAGACTCAACTATAAAAAGCTCGATGAAAGTACAGGCCTTGCTCCTTATTTCCGTGATGTGTTAAGAGAACAGATGAAGAAGTGGTGCAAGGAACATGAAAAAAGTAACGGTGAAAATTATAATATCTACCGTGATGGGTTAAAGATCTATACCACTATTAATCCACGTATGCAGTTGTATGCTGAAGAAGCAGTTGCCAAACACATGAGTGCCTTACAGAAAAACTACTGGACCCTGCCTTGGGTAAAAAACAACAGTATCTGGAAAGGACATGAAAAAATTCTGGAACGGGCTATGAAGGAAAGTGACCGCTGGAAAAAAATGGAAGAAGAAGGCGCCAGTGAAGAAATCATCCGCAAAGCTTTCAGAACAAAAGTAAAAATGAGAGTGTTTGCGTGGAATCCGAAAAGATACACTGATACCGTAATGACTCCATATGATTCTGTCCGTTATCATAAGATGATCATTCAAACAGGTTTTATGGTGATGGATCCCTTTACAGGAGAAGTAAAAGCATGGGTGGGCGGAGTAAACTTTAAGAATTTTAAATTCGATCACGTTAATATCAACACCAAGCGCCAGGTTGGTTCAACATTCAAACCAATCCTGTATGCGTATGCAGTTGAAAATGGATATACACCTGAAAGCATTTTGCCCAATGGACCGATAAACCTCGGCGGTAAAATGATTACCGGTACCGGCGGACCAATGGCCATCTGTCTTGCTTATTCAAAAAATCCCGGTGCTGCTTATTTAATGAACCAGTTTGGTGTAAAGAGTGTGATCACATTTGCACAGAATGCAGGGATCAAAAGTAATATGCCGCCCTATCCGTCAATTGCATTGGGCAGTGCTGATATCAGCGTCATTGAAATGCTGCAGGCTTATACCATGTTCCCGACAAACGGCATGAGTACACAACCTGTTTACATTACTCGTATTGAAGACCGTAACGGAAATATTCTGCAAAGCTTTGCTCCCGAACAGAAAGTGGTGTTGAGTGAATCAGCTGCATTTACTATGGTAAAGATGATGCAGGGAGTTGTTGATATAGGAACAGGACGTCGTTTGCGTGGCATGGGGCTTACTGGTGAAATAGCAGGCAAAACAGGTACAACCAACGATAATACGGATACATGGTTTATTGGTTACAATCCACAGTTATTGGCAGGTGGATGGGTTGGCTGTGATGATCCTTTCTTAAAAATGGTGGGTGAAGGTAACCGTACCGCACTTCCTATCTGGGGATACTTCTTTGAAAAAGTATATGCTGATAAAACATTGGGCATTTCAAAAGATGCAAAATTTGTTCAGCCTGAAAGTATGAAGGTGGAAACCTTTATGGACTACGAAAATTTTGCAGAAAAATACCGCAATGAACCTGATGCTGAAAATCCTGATGCGGGGAATGGTACTTCGGCTGATTATGGTGATCTGAAATTAGAACCCATACAAAACCTCGGACCTGAATCGCAGTTAAGTGAAGAAGAAAAAGTGTTGAAAGAGGCTAAGAAAGAGGATGAGAAAAAACCAGATCCAAAAAAAGAAGAAATAAAAACACCGGCAGTGTTAAGTGATAAAGACAAGAAAGCAACGGATACAAAAAAGAAAGACGAGAAGAAGAAAAACGATCCTAAGCCGAGTGGCAATTAATAAAAGAAATTAACAAAAAGCCTTCAACAAAATGTTGAAGGCTTTTTTATGAGAGTGAACTGCTCCACGCTAATTTGTAAATACCATCCGTTCCTTTAATGCAGGTAAACAGAAAGCTGGTGATAAAAGGCATGTTCACCTTTTCATCCTCCTCGGCAACGCCTACTGTACCGCTAAGATAGATTGTGGCTGAAGATGTTTCCAGCGCTTCTGTATTCTCCGGTACCCTTTGATTACCATAGCCAATATCTGTGCGGCGGTAAGCCAGTCTTTCAACCATAAAATCAAGCAGCTCGGGCTCGTCTAGCATTGCGGTGATGTGAATTGAGTTGTTCATGTTCTTCTGTTTTAATGTAAATCATCCAATCGCCTCATTTGTTACTCCTTTCTGTACTATTGATGCTGTAAGTGCCAAAATGATTAATAAAGAAATGTGAAAGCCTGCAAAAAGCTTTTCAGCTCAAAACCCGAATAATTTCACTTCTACCGTCCTGCCGCTTATT
The DNA here is from genome assembly GCA_040081135.1 of Lacibacter sp. GTDB lineage: Bacteria > Bacteroidota > Bacteroidia > Chitinophagales > Chitinophagaceae > Lacibacter. Next base: position 6,626 of record JBEBHT010000023.1, read on the forward strand.
TTTGCATCTTTGCAACCTGAAACAAACAATCATCTATGTGTGGAATAGTAGGTTATACCGGTCCCCGTGAAGCGTATCCAATTGTCATCACCGGTTTAAAGCGGTTAGAATACCGTGGTTACGACAGTACCGGTGTAGCGCTATTAAACGGCGGACTGAAAGTGTATAAAAAGAAAGGCCGTGTGGCCGACCTGGAAGAAAGCATCCTGGGTAAAAATCTGCACTCCAATATTGGCATCGGGCATACACGCTGGGCAACACATGGTGAACCAAGCGACCGGAATGCACATCCGCATACTAGTGCCAGCGGTAAACTGGCCATGATTCATAATGGCATCATTGAAAACTATGCACAGATCAAAAAAGAACTGGTCAATAACGGCTATACGTTTACCAGTGATACAGATACAGAAGTGCTGCTGAATTTTATTGAAGACATTAAGAAGAACAACGAATGTAACCTCGAAGAAGCTGTTCGTGTTGCATTAAAAAGAATTACCGGTGCCTATTGTATTTTATTAATTGACGAAGACGATCCGCATACCATCATTGCCGCAAGAAAAGGAAGTCCCTTGGTAATTGGTGTAGGCAAAGGCGAACATTTTTTAGGCAGTGATGCAAGTCCCATGCTTGAGTACACCAAAGAAGTAGTGTATGTAAACGATTATGAACTGGCTATCGTAAAGCCCGATGAACTCATTCTGAAAAATTTAGGTAATGAAAAAATTACTCCCTTCATTACCAAACTTGATATGGAACTGGCAGCTATTGAAAAAGGTGGCTACGACCATTTCATGCTGAAAGAAATTTTTGAACAGCCTTCTACCATTCATGATTGTTTACGTGGAAGATTGAATGCAGCTGCAGGCACCATCACCATGAGTGGTGTAATGAAAAATATTGAACATTTTAAAAATGCCAGCCGCATCATCATCATAGCATGTGGCACAAGCTGGCATGCAGGATTGCTGGCTGAATATGTGATTGAAGAATTATGCCGCATCCCGGTTGAAGTGGAATATGCAAGTGAATTCCGTTACCGTAACCCGATAGTTAATAAAGGTGATATCATTATTGCCATCAGCCAGAGTGGTGAAACAGCCGATACATTAGTTGCCATTGAACGGGCCAAAGAAAATGGCGCCATCATTTTTGGAATTGTGAATGTGGTTGGTTCATCTATTGCACGTATCAGTGATGGTGGTGCTTATACACATGCAGGTCCGGAAATTGGAGTGGCTTCAACCAAAGCATTTACAGGACAGCTCGCAGTGATTATGATGATGGCCTTGAAAATTGCAAAAGAAAAAGGTAGTATCAGTGATGAACGTTATAACAACTTATTACTTGAACTGGATGCTGTTCCTGAAAAAGTAGATGCAATTTTAAAAAGTGCAGAATTGCTGAAAGTAATTGCAGAAAAATATAAAACCGCAGGTGATGCTTTGTTCTTAGGCCGTGGATATAATTTCCCCATTGCATTAGAAGGCGCATTGAAGCTGAAAGAAATTTCTTACATCCATGCAGAAGGTTATCCTGCTGCCGAAATGAAACATGGACCTATTGCATTGGTGGATGAAAATTTACCCGTAGTGTTTGTTGCAACAAAAGACAGCTATCATGAAAAGATTGTGAGCAACATGCAGGAAATTAAAGCCCGCAAGGGAAAGATCATTGCCGTGATTACAGAAGGCGATGAAGTAATTCCCGGCCTGGCTGATGATGTGTTTTATGTGCCCGCTGCAGATGAAATCATTGCACCCCTGCTCAGCACCATTCCTTTGCAGCTGTTAAGTTACTATATGGGTATTACCAGAGGTGTAGATGTTGATAAGCCAAGAAACTTAGCCAAGAGTGTAACAGTGGAATAAGTACTTTTTCGAATGGCAGCATAACTAGTAATATGATAACTTTAAATGAATGTCATGATTATTGAATTAGAAGAAACATTCTACGTAGGAAAAGATTCATATTATAGTAGCATTTCACCTGCAAATACGTATGGCGTAACTTTTGAAGACGACTTGACAACCGGATATTTTTATGCAGTTGAAACCAAACCTGACCTTTTTGTACTTGACGGCCTTCATATTTACAATGTTGATGATGTGTTACATAAAGATCAATCCAGAAAATTACAAATCATCTGGACTGAGGATGGCCTAATTGCTTCACTTTTACTAAATGGCTATTGTCATGCAGTATTCGACTTCAAAGAGAAAGCTGGTTATTGCAGAAATGGTTTCCCGGAGAATAAAAGTGGATGGACCCAAAATAGCAATAGAGAACTTACAGATGAATTGATAGAAAAGAAATTTAATAGTTTTACTTTATAATAAATAACAACTATTCCTTTCATGAACCCCATTATAAAAAAACCACTTTCCGAAATCGGTTACAATTTTATTCCTGCCAATTATCTTCCCAAAGGAAAGGACGAATATTATTTACGCAATAAACAAAACCGCAGCGGTATTAACTACCGCAAGCTTACAGCACTTGAAATAGAAGTGCTGGTGCGGAACAGGAATGCATCTGATAACTGGAATAAAATTCTTGTATCAGATTCGTTTAATCCTGAGCTGGTGAAGAACTGTAAATTTTTCGGGTTGGTACGTATTGGTAAACTGGAACCTTACTTTCTTGAATTTCATTCGGTGAAACTGCAGGTGGGTTTATACAACAGCACCATCATCAGCTGCGACTTTGGTGATAACGTAGTAATCGACAACGTGCATTATCTCTCCCATTATATCATCGGCAATGAAGTAATCATTAACAATGTGCATGAAATGGGCACTACTGATTATGCCAAATTCGGGAATGGTATTTTAAAAGAAGGCGAAGATGAACGCATCCGCATCTGGCTGGAAGTATGCAATGAAAATGCAGGAAGAAAAATTATTCCCTTCAATGGTATGCTGGCTGGTGATGCCTGGCTCTGGAGCAGGAACAGGGATAATGAAGTACTGCAGCATAAACTGAAAGAATTCACTGAATTAAAATTTGATAAGCTCCGTGGCTACTATGGAAAAGTTGGCGACCGTACCGTGATTAAAAACTGTTCCATCATTAAGGATGTATGGGTGGGAACAGATGCGTATTTAAAAGGCGCCAACAAACTGAAAAATCTCACCATCGATTCTTCTGCAACAGCAACATCGCAGGTAGGTGAAGGCTGTGAACTGGTAAATGGCATTATGGAAGAAGGCTGCCGTGCATTCTATGGTGTAAAGGCTGTGCGTTTTTATATGGCTTCCAATTCACAATTAAAATACGGAGCAAGACTCATCAACTCTTATCTCGGTAACAATGCAACTATCTCATGCTGCGAAGTACTGAACTCACTCATCTTTCCTGCACATGAGCAGCATCACAACAATTCCTTTTTATGTGCAGCTACTGTTATGGGGCAAAGCAATATTGCCGCTGGTGCAACATTGGGCAGCAATCATAACAGCCGCAGTGCCGATGGTGAACTGATTGCAGGCCGTGGTTTCTGGCCGGGACTTTGTGTAAGCATTAAACACAATACAAAATTTGCCAGCTTTACCCTGCTTGCAAAAGGCGACTACCCTTCCGAATTAAATATTCCCATTCCCTTTGCATTGGTGAGTAATGATGAATCAAAAAACCAGCTGAACATTATGCCGGGTTACTGGTTCATGTACAATATGTATGCACTGGCACGTAATGCCTGGAAATATATTGACCGTGATAAACGAAACAATAAAACACAAACACTGGAATATGATTTCCTGGCTCCCGACAGTGTGAATGAAATTTTTGATACGTTGAAGCTGATGGAGTTGTTTACAGGAAAAGCATTGCTGCAAAAACAATCTCCTGCCAAAAAATATACACATGCAGATTATATCAAAGCCGGAAAGAAAGCTCTCACTGCAACCGATAAAGAATTAACCCATCTCGAAATAACTGCAACAGGTTTTGAAAACAGTAACCGTAAAGTAGTGCTGCTGAAAGTGCAGCAAAGCTATACGCTCTTTAAAGAGCTGGTGGTGTATTATGCCATGCAGGAAACATTGAAGCTGATTGAAGAAACCAAATGCAAAAGCTTTGACCAATTAATAAAGCTCCTTCCCAAAAAACAAAAACGCAGCAACTGGATCAATGCAGGTGGGCAGCTGATTGAAGAAACGGAGTTTGATAAACTAAAACAAAAGATCACATCTGGTAAAATTAAAAGCTGGGATGCTGTACATGCTTTTTACAAAGCTGAAGGAATTGCTTACAACAATAACAAACTTACCCATGCCCTTGCTTCCCTGTTTGAATTAACTGGCAGCAAACAGCTCAGCAAAGAATTACTGAAAGATTCCTTACAGCAATACATTATAACCAAAGCATGGATGGTAAAAGGCATTTACGATTCAAGGGCAAAAGATTATACCAATCCTTTCCGCAAGATGGTGTATGAAACTGAAGCTGAAATGGATATGGTAACAGGAAAACTGGAAGAGAATTCCTTTATCCTGCAGCAACAGGAAGAATTAAAAACAACCAAGACAAGAGTGCTGAAGATTTTGAAAGGGTTTAAGGTGTAAGGAAATTGTATTGACTCAACAGCAATACCAAAAAGCGTGCAATAAAAGATTGACTTTCATTTACATTTTTATAGACTACGGCGTATATTTAAGTGTTAGCTGCAATTATGACGAACCGAAACTTCCAGACGTTTTTACTGTTAATATCGCTTAATGCATTTTTATGTTGCAACTACAATAAAAAAACACAATTCGCCAGTCAGACAATTAATTCAAATGAAGGCGTTGCAATTGATACATTGAATTTCATTTATGACGGCCCAAAAATTTATACTTTGGAGTATTTCCCGAGAAACGCCATTCTTTCAGCCAGAATTAAAGAATGCGAAATCATAGAACAAAACAGTTCATCCATCAGGGTTGCAAGAAATGTTCAGTTTGACAAAAGCGGCAATATTGTAAAAGACGAGAATAACTTCTTTTCCTATTGGTTTGAAGGAACAGTAAGAGGAAAATACAAATATCAATATGATAAGACTGGCAGAAAATTGACAATGAAAGGTATTCCTCAAGAAGATAGTAAAGACAGTATAATGACAATTTGGAACTACACAACAGCCGGACTACTTTTTTCAAGAGATGACTATGAATTTGCAAAAATGCTTAAACCAGGTGCAGACAGACATTTACCAAACCCAAAAGACTATGAAAAATATCCAACATGGAATAAGCTGCGGTCCTATCAATTTTCACAGAGACCAGACGGTGTTGCTATTGAGATATTTACCGATAAAAAATCAGTAAACAAGGAAAACTATCAATTGCTTTTTGACCCCAATGACGCAAGTATCTACGCTAATAAATAATAGTTAGGCTGGCGCAAGAATGATGCGCAGGTAAAGCGCTGGCTTCTTGTGCCTGAATTAAAAGCTGCATCCTTCAAAGCACAGTTCCGCACCTCATCCACACTGGCTTTAAGAAAAGCACTGGCTCAAAACCCTTCATCCATTAAATTCCTGTAGATTCTGAACACAGGATATCATGTTACTTCTCACTCATTTTAATATCTTCATCTTAAACTATATTTACATTTGTGAGACCTTCTATACAAAAATATACTCAATTACTTGACAGTATTGGTTTAACCATTGAACAGGCAAGGGGAAATGCTGTTAAAGCAGTAAATACAGAACTGGTGAAAGCAAATTGGGAAATTGGCAGACACATAGTGGAATATGAGCAGCATGGGCAGGAAAGAGCAGAGTACGGAAGTGAGCTGCTGACAAAGCTTTCTAAAGATTTAAAGCAACGCTATGGCAAAGGATTTGGCAGACGCAATATTTTGGATATGCGTAGGTTTTATATTGCCTATCAGAAATGGCAGACAGTGTCTGCCAAATTGAGCTGGAGCCATTACATTGCTTTGATTGCAGTTTCTGATGACACAGCAAGAAAGTTTTACGAGAAACATGCCCTGAATGAAAACCTGTCTGTACGGGAACTTGAAAGACAAATTAATTCTTCCTTATTTGAGAGGCTTGCTTTAAGCAAAGACAAAAAAGGTGTTTTAAGGCTTTCAGAAAAAGGACATATTGTTACTCATCCAACAGAAGCAGTTAAAGACCCTTATGTTCTGGACTTTCTCAAAATACCCCAAAGCAACAAAATGACCGAAAAAGGCCTTGAACAGAAAATTATTGACAACCTGCAAATGTTCTTACTTGAACTGGGTAAAGGCTTTGCATTTGTAGCCAGGCAATACAGGATTTCCCTTCGCAATAAACACTACTCCATAGACCTTGTATTTTATCATCGCATCTTAAAATGCTTTGTGCTGATAGATCTTAAAATCAGAAATGTTGCTCATGGTGATATAGGGCAAATGAACCTTTATCTTAACTACTTCAAGACAGAAGAAAATGTTGATGGCGACAATGAACCGATCGGCATTATTCTTTCTGCCGAGAAAGATGAAGTATTAGTTGAGTTTGCTACGGGTGGAATCTCCAATAAAATTTTTGTTTCCAAGTATCAGCTTTATCTCCCGGACAAAAAGCAGTTGCAGAAAAAAGTAAAAGCAATTATGGATAGCAACTAAGCCTATCCACAAAGTCAGGCTCATTTTCTTCAGTATGATAACCGTCATGAAATAGTATAACACAAGTTTATACCTTCATTCCTTATTAGTTCACTTACTGAAAAGCGGATGAAAAAAATAATCATTTTCTTTTTTTCAGGTACAGGCAATGCGAAACGGATTGCTTTATGGATTGCTGAATCAGCAGTAGAAAACGGAATTGAATGTCATCTGCATAATATTGCACATCAGCCATTAAAGCAAAACACAGCCATTGATAAAGATGCATTACTCATTTTTATTTCCCCTATCCACGGTTTTAACTATCCAAAAATTACACTGGATTTTATCAGGAGATTCCCTGCAGGAACGAACAGGGTTGTTTTAATGAACACAAGAGCCGGAATGAAAATAGGGAGCTGGGTCACCCCGGGTTTAACAGGTATTGCTTTTTATTTAAGTTCATTCTGGTTAAGAAACAAAGGATACAAAATTGCGGGGCAGATCCCTTACGATATGCCTTCGAACTGGATTTCACTGCATCCTGCATTAAACGAAAATACAGTTCACTACATTCATCAAACAAATCATGACCGGGTAAAGAAACATTTCAGCATTCTTCTCGAAGGGAAAAAATTATTCCTGTCCCGTAAAGAAATCATCCAGGACATGCTGGTTGCACCGGTTAGTTTACTGTACTATTTTATCGGCCGGTTTATCATTGCAAAAACATTCTATGCAAATCAGCATTGTGACAATTGCGGCATCTGCATAAAAGAATGCCCTGTATCAGCCATTAAGCAGATTGAAGACAGACCATTCTGGACAATCCACTGTGAAAGCTGTATGCACTGCATGAATTTTTGTCCTAAAAAAGCGATTGAGGTTTCCCATAGCTTACTGGCCTTGACTTTTGTTTTATATTCAGTAATCATTGGCCTTGTCTACAGATATTTATTGAAAGCCTTTGAACTGCCGTCAGTACTGAAATTTATTATCGCTAACCTTATTTTCTTTCTTACCCTTCTTCTGCTGTACAGGGTTCAGCACCTGCTTCTGAAGAACAAAGTTTCAGCAACCATCATTTCACATACATCACTTACCTATTATAAATTCTGGGGCAGATATAAATCAATTGCAGATAAAGTCTGGAAAAAATGAATTGCGAATTGCCGGCAACTGTATATTTTTGATCTGCCGGTTTACAACTAAATTTCAATTCAACAATGAAACAATTCATCCTGTTCATAACAGCAATTCTGTTCTCCTCACTTCTCTCAGCACAAACAAAAAAAGCAGCTTTAACCATCACGCATCTCACCGGTGATTTTTATGTGTACACCACTTACAATGAGTATAAAGGAACAGCTGTTCCATCGAACGGACTTTATCTTGTAACAAATGCAGGCGTGGTGATCATCGACAGTCCATGGGATACTACACAGTTTCAACCCTTACTCGACAGTATTCAGGTAAAGCATCATCAAAAAGCTGTGATCTGTATTGCCACTCATTGGCATGAAGACAGAACTGCTGCACTGGAATATTATAAACAGAAAGGAATCAAAACCTATACAACCAAGCAGACAGATGAAATAAGTATACAAGGGAATAAAAAAAGAGCGGAGTTCCTGATAAGTAAGGACACTGTTTTTCAAGTGGGGCAATATTCCTTTCAAACCTATTATGGAGGGCAGGGTCATACATCCGATAATATTGTCATCTGGTTTGAAAAAGATAAAATTCTGCACGGCGGTTGTTTAATTAAAAGCATTGAAGCAACAGACCTTGGCTATTTAGGAGATGCCAATACAAAAGAATGGCCGGCAACCATCAAAAATATTCAGCTTAAATTCAAAGATCCACACTTCATTATCCCCGGTCACGGAGAATGGTTAAGCAAAGAATCATTGAATCATACACTGAAACTGCTGAAGGAATATAAAAAGAAATAAAACAGAGCAAGTTTTGTTCATCATTCTTTAAGAATGATACCATTGCCATAATGAAGCAGATACAATTCCAAGTGAATGTTCTCTCACTTTTACAGGCAGTTCCATCTTTTCAACTGCATCAACCAGTCTTTTTACAATTTGGCCAGAGATTTTTTGTGCATGCCCGGATTGCTCCCATATATTGAGTAATCGATTTTTTGTATCTGCATCTTGTTGAGCAAAGATGTCAGCATCTTCTGTTGCTGCTGAATGCAGAAATAAATTCCAGTGGCCGGCTTCCAGGTCAATCCATACATCTTTTGCATCATCAATCATCCAGTAACAGTACCCAATCGCTTTTCCAATTGCAAGCGCATTACTTAAGAGTAAAGGATCAGTTGCAGTTTTTACTCCTGCAGTATATTCAGCCATAACTCTGAAAGGTTCAGCACTTTTCAAATAAAGTGCATTGTTGATTTTATCCAGATCAGCATCTGCAGACAGTTTCGTTGTTGAAATAAAATCTTCTGCTTCAAACATCTGCTGCATTGCTTTCAATAGACTGACTTTGCATGGAGATTTTTTTACATCACTTAATATTGTTTCGGCTAAACTGCTTAACAGTCCTTCTGAAGGAGTAAGTGAGTGGCTGTCAGAATGATTTGTTGTATTAAACGGTTGAAATACTTTTAACGAAGTAATGCTTTTTGCTCCACCCTGTTCATCACTGATATAATCAAAGAGACTGATGCCTAAATTAAATCGTCCGCACCAATCGGATGAGTGCTTGGTTTCTTCAGCAGTTAAACCAAACATCTCTCCAAAAACTTTTCCCACTGTTACACCAAACCCATATACATCATACAGCCTGTTATGATCAATACCGGCTGAGTTTTCAATACATGCAATTTTTTTATCCCGCTGCTCAAGCATTGTATAATATGCTGACAAAAAATGATCATGATGCGGTAACCCTGCGCTTCGCCAGGTTTCAAAGAACGCTGTTTGAAAGTGGCTCTGCCATTCCATTAAATGGTATTGTTTTTTGTCTCAGCATTTCTCCAGCAATCAAGTGCATAACAACTCATGGCAGTTGCAAACAGTCCGTCTTTATCTTCAATCAACGAATTTCCACCACCATCGGCATTGTTCCATGATACAACTTCGTTGGGATCTGTTATATACGGAGCCGGAATGCGCAAGATATAATCACCTGCCCAGCCTCCATTATCCTGTTGCGTATTCTGTAATGCATCAGCACAGTTCATTCTTTCATTACGCCAACCCATATATGCTAAATGTGAAAATGATTCTAAAGCCAGTGCAGTAGTAAATGGGTTCATCACTAATGATGAGTCAAGAGAAAATCCGCCATCGGCTAATTGTTCATGAACAAGTGATTCAGCAATCAACCCTGCATGTTCGTTTGATAACTGCTGTTTCTTATTTGATACGGCACGTAACAACAAAGTGGTTGTATAATGCGGGCCACGCCACCAGTATGAATTGATGAATCCTTTCCCTGTTTGCTGCTTTGTTAACCAGTTGATTATTTCTGCTGCTTTTTCATTTTGCAGATCAGCCAGTACTGCTGCAATGGAAACATCCGGGTGAGGACTTGTCCAGCCTGCAATAAATTCATCAGCAGGTGCTGAAATAAATTCACGAATGCCTGAATCAATTCTGTACGTTGAAACACCGCCATTAGCAAGATGACTCCACAAGAATGTTGTTGCTTTTTCATTATCAGGTTCAGTAAAATCTTTACATGATTGCAGTGCCTGCAGGCACCATGCAGTTGAATCTGCATCAGAAGGAACATGACTGCTGTACGACCAGCCTCCATCAGCATGCCGTGACTTCAAAAGAAAGTTTTCTGCTTCACTGATTGCTTCTGTTTGCTGACATAGTTTTCGAATATGAGCCAGTACAAAACCTGTTACCCATATATCTGACTCGCCTGCCTGGGTGGGAAAGCCTTTCCAGCGTCCGTTGCTATTGCAGGTCAGCAGGTAGTCAATTCCTTTTTTAATTGCAGCGTCTAACGCTTTACCGTTAACCTCTTTATTGAACTTCATTCAGCACTAATTACAAAAATTTTCTGAAATCAAGATTCAAAAATTGAAACAGTTGTCAGGCAAATTAATTACAATGAAACTATTTGTTCTTTAAAAGTATTTCTCTACATTACAGATGAATCGATGCAAGAGATTCATTTCCCCTACCCCATCAGAATACAGTTTCAATTTTTCAACCTGCAAAGCAGTTTGAATGGTATGCCCTGTGATATTGTTTTAAAGTAAATAATTGTTGAAATACAGATAAGGAATTTTGTTTGATCAGGAACTGATTGAACAGAGAAGATTATTATTTAACCAACCAAAATTTACAATTATGGGTGACATCATCATCACAATCACAAAAGGCGATCCTGCAACAGGAATTTTAACCTTGTCAGACCAGGGAGTAACCAATGCCAAACAGGGAGATCAGGTAACCTGGGTAATTGGACCAGGCTCCGGAGTTGGAAGCATTTCCGGGATAGTTGAAAAACCCGGCTCTGCCGATGTATTCAGTCCTGACCCCGCACCTGTAAACGGTACCAGCAACTGGCAGGGAACCATTAATCCACTTGTTCCGATAGACACAGTAGAAAAATATTCAATCAACTGGGTAACCGGCGGCACTGGTTGGTTGGGTAAAGATGGTGCAGGGCAACCAAAAACTTTCGACCCGATCATAAAGATAAAAGCGTAAACTATTTCTATGTCTTTTAAAGTGAAAGCTTATTGTTTATTGATAGGCTTTCTTTTTTTTATTATTTATTCTGTTTCCGCCCAGGATCAGAAAGTAGCCGATAGCCTGAAGCGGATTTATCACCATGATATTCTTAAAGACCCTGCTAAGTTTGAAATACTCAGAGAGTTAGCTTTTCATGAAACGAATGATCTGAAGCTGGCTTTACAATACGCAGAAGAGCTCATACAATTTGCTGAGCAAAAAGGGAACCATTTGTATTTGCACAGAGGTTATTATGCAAAGGGAAGTATCAAACGATTAATGGGCGATCTGGAAGAAGCCCTGGAAGTATATTTCAAAAGCGGGCAAGCCGCCCGGGAAGCAAAATCACTTACAGGAGAAGGAAATACGTATGGTGCCATTGCGGATATTTATGCCGTTTCAAATAATCATACCAATGCAAGGCTGTATTATAAAAAAGCAATTTATACACTGCGTCAATCAAATGATTCCATTGCATTGGCCTCTGTTATTTCTAATGCAGGCGATGAATTTCTCAACAATAAAATTTATGACTCTGCTCTTCTGCACTTCAAAGAAGCTGGAATTATTTTTGAAAAAGTCAATTACTTAATTGGCAAGGCCTATACGCTTGGCAATATGGGAATGGTATATGCCAATACCGGGCAAACTAATCTTGCTGAAAAAAATATCAATGAAGCCATCCGTATACTGGAAGAAGCAGAAGATTATTATCCAATCTGTGTTTATCTCATTTCCATGTGTGATATCTATCTGCAAAAAGGCGATCAGCTAAAGGCGATGACCTACGCAAAAAGAAGTTTACAACTCGCAGAGAAGTACGGATTGAAAGAACAGATCGGTGATGCCAATCACAAACTTTCTGAGCTGTATGAAAAAGCAGGGAATACAGGAGAATCCTTTAAATATTACAAAAACTATATTGCTTACCGGGATAGTGTAAATAATATTAAATCGGTACAGAAAATGGCTGACCTGCGTACCGATTTCGAAGTATCGAAAAAACAAACAGAAGTAGACCTGCTAAACCAGGAAAAAAGGAATCAGCGGATCATACTCATTTCCGTCTTCATTATTCTTGGCTTAGCCATTGTGTTGTTAGGAACTTTGTACTGGTATTTCAAAACCATTTCAAGAGAGAAGAAAAGATCAGAAAGCCTGCTGCTCAACATCCTGCCTGCTGAAACAGCAAAAGAATTAAAACAGAATGGGAAAGTGGATGCAGTGAAATTTGATGAGGTAACTGTATTGTTTACTGATTTTGTTTCCTTTTCAAAATTAGCTGAGCATGTTGAACCGGTGCAGTTAGTAAAGAGTATTGATTATTACTTCAAGGGCTTTGATGAGATCACCACAAAATATGGCCTGGAGAAAATTAAAACAATTGGTGACTCGTATATGTGTGCATGCGGTTTACCTACGGCCAATCCAACACATGCACGGAATGTTATACAGGCAGCAAAAGAAATGATTGAGCTGGTGAAAAACGCCATGCATGCCGAAGATGGTCTCAGTCATTTTGATGTAAGAATAGGTATACATACAGGACCCGTTGTGGCAGGTATTGTTGGCATAAAAAAATGGCAGTACGATATCTGGGGCGATACTGTCAACATCGCTTCAAGAATGGAATCCAAATCAGAACCGGGCAGAATTAATTTATCCGAAATCACTTACCTGCAAATTAAAGATGAATTTCCCTGCGAGTACCGTGGAGAAATTGAAGTAAAGAACAGGGGAATATTGAAGATGTATTTTTTGTCTTGAGTGTTCAATAAAAAGGCCGCTTCTTTTGAAGCGGCCTTTTACTATCATTGAATTCAATTTTACTCTCCCCAGATATTATCTTTTCCTTCCAGCCACAATTTCACCAGTTCAGTTGTAACAGATTTTGGACGTTCCAGTGGCAATCCAAGTGCCCTGTCCCAGATTAAGCTGGCCATTACACCTAATGCACGGCTAACGGCAAACAGTACGGTATAATATTCATACTCCACCATTCCGTAATGTACCAGCAGTGCACCACTGTGTGCATCTACATTTGGCCATGGATTTTTAATCTTACCCATTGATTGTAAAATTGGCGGCACCACTTCATAAATATTCCAAACTGTGTTCAGCAGTTTGTCATCGGGCATATGCTTCTTACCAAACTCCATCTGTGCCGTATAACGTGGATCGGTTTTACGTAATACAGCATGACCATAACCCGGTACCACTTTTCCTTCACTTAATGTTTTCTTTACATATTCTGCAATCTGATCTTTGGTAGGTGCATCTGTATTAAGGCTTTCCTCCATTTCATAAATCCACTTAATCACTTCCTGGTTGGCCAGTCCATGTAAGGGACCTGCCAGGCCATTCATACCTGCTGCATAAGCGAGGTAAGGATCACTCAATGCAGACCCAACAAGATGTGTTGTATGTGCAGATACATTTCCACCTTCATGATCGGCATGAATGGTCATGTACAAACGCATCAGCTCCATAAATTCTTTGTCTTCATAACCCAGCATATGTGCAAGGTTGCCTGCCCAGTCGAGCAAACCATTGGGATGAATATGTTCACCGTTCTTATACTTACGTCGGTAGATATATGCGGCTATACGTGGCAATCTTGCGATCAAAATCATCGCATCATCAAACACCGGTTCCCAGTAATCCTTTTTACTTAATCCTTTTGCATATTCTTTGGCAAAATAGCTTTCCGTTTGCAGAGCCATTACACCCACAACAAACATCGTCATGGGATGAGTGCTCAGTGGCAATGCATCAATAGCAGCAAAAACATGGTTGGGTACATGACTCCGGCGTTGCCAGATGTCCGTAACATGTTCGGCCATTTCATCATCGGGCATCTCGCCCAGCAACATCAGGTAAAATAATCCTTCCGGCAATGGCTGGTCGCCTTTGGGAGCTTTGGGCAGTTTTATCTGCAACTCAGGAATGGAATATCCACGAAAACGGATGCCCTCCTGTGAATCGAGCAAAGAGGTTTCTGTTACTAAACCTGTAATTCCCCGCATACCCTGGTACACCTGTGCCAGCGTTACTTCACCCACTACCTTCGTTCCGTGCTGTTTGATCAGATCCTTGATTTCTGCATTTGCCGCTTCGGTTTTAGCCATAAAGCGATTCTTCATAATACCCATAGACGTACAATTATTTTTGTTGATCGGTAGAGAGCCAAAGTTAGTTAAACAACCGCTTCATTAACATTCAACTGTATGAAAAGTTGGCAAACTTCTTCTATTTAGGTGCTTTTTTATACAGCCAAAGCGCAACAAACGCAAAAACAATGTCGGGAATCCATGCAGCAATGATGGGTGGCAGATTGCCCTTGGTAGAAAATACCATGGCAAACTTGTCAAATATGATAAAAGCCACCCCAATTACAAAAGCTAATGCCAGGTGAAAGCCGCTTCCTCCACGGATTTTCCGGCAGGCCAACACTGCAGCAATCATCGTCATAATGATAACGGCTACTGCACTTGAATCCCTGCGGTAGCGCTCAAACTTTGATGCATTCACAGTTTCTGAACCCCTGATTTCTTCCTGCCGGATGAAACGGTTAAGAGCAGGTGTTTTGAGTTTATCTTTTTGATATTCATCCTCCGAAATATCAGCAGGACGGTAACCCAGCCGCATATAGGTTGTCTGAAGCATTTTTACTTCTTCCTGCATGCCGTTAATTTTCCGTTCAATGGCACTTTCAAGTTTCCATTGTTTTTTTGCTGTATC
>JBEBHT010000297.1:0-5202 GCA_040081135.1 Lacibacter sp.
TTTTTGATTTGTACACCTATTATGCCCCCTTTGGGATAGAGATTCATTCCTATATAAATATTAGTGAAATACTGTTACTAGTTTTCCCAACCATACTCAATGGTTTATTTGCTATTTTACTAATAATTATATCTCTAGCTATAGGACTTAGAAATAAAACAAATCAATTAGATCCAAAAACCAAAGAGTTAATTACTGCATTAGACGAATATGATAGCAGTGTATTTCATTTTAAACAAAATTTTAAATCTCTAAAAGGAAGCTTTAAACCTTTCCATTTAAAAAACACTTTTTCGATCTTTTTAAACACATTAAGTATCTTATTTGAGCTTAGTTTTGTGTTATTATTATTTATAATTGGGCATGGAATTTATACCATCTTTGTTTCAGAATCCCTTGAGATTTATCCTTTAAATCGACTTCTTCGCTTTGCATTTTTTTACTTGTTTTCTTTCTTTTTCTTTGTTCCAGTGTTTCTTTTACTAAGTGAGTACTTTGAAAAATATTCACATAAAATATTTTCTGGTCTTACTCTGGTCAAAATTCCAGTTATCTATTTTGTAATTGGTTTTGTTGTAAATAGCTTGATTTCAAATAGAATCCAATATCTATACATAACTAATGGCCATAGTAATAAGGATGTCAGCTTCACTTATAATGACAATAAAATAAAAACAGACTCAAATTTTGTTTACATCGGCTCAACTCAATCATACATTTTTATAAGAAATAACAATGACAGTTTAAGTTTGATTATCAAAAAAGATGAAATTAAAAATCTAACGATTAAAGAAAAATATGACAAATTAAAGAAGTGAGATGTCTGCTTATTTGAAGAATAGAATTACCAACCGTACAAGAGTGCGACGCAACAAAAGTAAGATAGCAGCAATAGCCCATGGCTCAAAATCATTTGGTTTGTTTTTCGGGTGATAGTGCAAACATCAACAGCGTCTATATTTTCAGCAGGCCCCTCGTTCCTCGGGGTGACAGCAGGGCTCAGTGTGACAACCTCCTCACATATCCACCTTCACCCCCATTACCGGTATAATGCCCATGAGATAATTTTGATCGATGAGTTTTGTTACCGGGTTATAGGATTGGTTGTAGGCATTGCGGTTGTTGGTAAGGTTTTGCACGCCGGCAATAAGGGAGCCGGTTGCTTTGCGGTACTGGATCTTCCACTCGGCCTGCAGATCGGCCCTGAAAAAGGCGGGCAACTTTTGGCCATAGATGCGGGAGAGATCGAAGATGGTTCTTTTAAGTGTAAGGGAACGGTAATAATCAATGGGTGTTACTCTTTGTCCGCCATTGCAGAGCAGCTTGAGATCGATACCGAGTGAGGATGGCCGCCTGCCTTTGAGTGCCCACTCCCTGCCTGCGAGAAATGTATAATTGATATTGGAATTATAACGGGTGCTGCGCCATTGTTTGTCGCTTGCCTGGTACTGGCTCTGGTAGAGGCTGAGTGTGCTGAGGAGGTAAAACTGATCGTTCCACCAGCGTTCAAGTGTAAGTTCGAGCCCGTAGTTTTTTGCATGTCCTGTATTGCTGAGGGGTTCAATGGCATAATCGTCTTCGAGATTGAGCACACTGTAAAAGCTGGGCTTCCCGGCGGTAACGGGAATGCGGTAGAGCCATTGATAATAGAGTTCGGCCCTGAGGTTCCAGTTGGCAGCGAGCTGTATGGAATAACCGAGTACATAATGACTGGCCCTGCTGAAACCGAGTTGCCGGTTGGGCATGACCGTATCGTTACCTACACGGATGCGTGCAAAATAATTACCGAGGGGCTGCATTTGTGCATGCAGTCCAAAACCAAGTGAGAGAAACTGTTTGCTGTTGAGTTTATATTTCAGTCCCATTCTTGGTTCCACTGCCGATGAATGATTGAGTGCAAGTGTTTGTGCATGGATGCCTGCCTGGAAACTGAAGCGGCTGAGGGGGTCCCATTTCCACTGGAGAAAATAATTGGTAAGGGTTGTTTGTCCGCTGCTTTTTACTTTGTCTTTTAATACATTGTTTACTGCTTCACGCTGATGCAGATCGAAATGTTTAAAGGTTATATAGGTTCCGAATTTGAGCAGGTGATGTTTGCTGAATTTATGCGTGGCAACAATGGACAGGATATTATTGTTTTCGTTGAACCGGTTGTTGCGGCTGCTGATGAGTGGTCCGTTGATTTTTAAGTAGCTGTTATCTTCTTCTTTATAGGTTGATGCGTTGATGCTGTAAATGGTTTTGAGTTGTGTTTTTTTACCAAGCAATATTGTATGTACAAAACCAATGGCTCCTGTATTGCTTGCATCGAGCCGGCCTCTTCGTTTGTTGGGCTGGTTGGTGAATGTAAGTGAATCAGAAAAGGCAGTTGTTTTTTGATTGCTGATTCCGCCGAAACCAAAGATGGAGAGATTGCCGAGTTTGTTTAGTGGCAGATTGATATTGAACGACAGATCCTGGAAGCTGGTGGGTGCGTCGCCAACATCGAGCCCCAGTTTTTGCATGAGGGTGAGAAAGCCGTAACGGTAATTAACGAGATAAGATCCGCCGTATCCTTTTTTGAAATAACCTTCGGTTGCTGCATCCACACCAACTGTACTGATGCTGAAGGTATGTTCCCTTTTTTCTTTGTTGCCTTTGCGTAAGCGAATATCGAACACGCCGCTTAATGCATTGCCGTATTCGGCGGGAAAGGCACCGGTCATAAAATCGGAGTTGGTCAGCAGCTGTGCACTGAGTATAGAAATTCCCCCACCAGATGTGCCGACTCTTGCATAGTGGTTGGGATTGGGAATGTCCACTCCTTCCATTCGCCATAACAATCCGTTGGGAGCATTACCACGGATGATGAGTGCATTGTCGTCGCCGCCGGATGATACGCCTGCAAAGCCTACTGCTATTCTGGACGGATCGTTAATGCCTGCTGCAAACCTTCTTGTTTCTTCTACACTGAACATGCGTGCACTCACCATTGCGAGATCGTTGATAGGTCTTGCTTTGTTTGTTTTGCTTTGTATGATGAGTTCGGTACCGATGGTGACTTGCTCATCCATTTCAATTGTGAGTTCGAGTTGCTTGCCTGCTTCTACGCTGAGATTATGCAGGATGATTGTTTTATAACCTACATAGCTGATCTTGATTGACTGACGGCCTACAGGAATTTTTTCCAGGCGGAAGTTTCCGTTGGCATCGGTGGTGGTTGCTGTGGTTGTTCCTACGAGTTCTACTGTTGCACCTTGTAATATTGTTTTGATGGAACGATCAACGACGGTTCCTTTTACGGTTTGTACGGGCATGGGCTGTGCGTTGCCGTTAGTAGCGTACAGAAAGAGAAAGACAAGCAGGAGGTGGCGGAGGTACATATGGGATTTGGTTGGGGGAAGCTAAGGAAATATAGGGAGAAGGCAAAGAGGCAGAGGCAAAGGCAAAGAGGCGGAGGCAGAGGGAAAGGCAGGGCTAAGAGTTTGAAGGAGGGGAAGGAGAAAAAAGAGGGTCCTTCACTTCGACTATCGCTCAGTGTAAACTCCGCTCAGGATGACAAAGACAGGGCTAAGAGTTTGAAAGAGGGGAAAGAGAGGAAAGAGGGAGAAGCCGGTAGCCGATAGTCGGGAGTGGCCGGGCGGTTGGATGTTTGGTTGGGGACTAGGAATTAGAAATAAGAAATGAAGAATTAGAAATTAGAAATTGCCAGCGGGTGGTTCTTTGATGGGACATATGTGTTGATTGAACTGTTGGGTGGTAATTCAGCAACCCTTCGATAAACTCAGGGTGACAGCATACTTGTGATATGTTCCCGATTTCTCAATACTGTTATACCTGCGAAGTAGTTTGTATTTGTTTTACTCTTGCCGAGAGGATGTACAATGAACATTCCACTGTAATTCACCACAGTAGTATAAGCGTTGAATCAGGGTACATTCCGCCATCGTGGGGTGTCCGATGGCGGGCTCCTTTTTTGTTTCTTTTTTGGAGAAGCAAAAAAGAAAAGAAAGAAAGCTTGAGTTCTTAATTATCATAAGGCCACTCTGGGGTTTAAAGTCAGATGTTGTAATACTCTCATCTTCAGTTTGCAATTTTTTCAGTTGGGTAAAAGCTCAGCAACCCTTCGATAAACTCAGGGTGACAGCCCACCCTGTAACAGGACCTACGGTGTGCGTTAGCATGTTTTGAAATGATGAGGATCATCTTTTTTACAAACAACTGTTAATTGATTAATAGCAGAACTTTGAAACAAACGTCAATAAACATGAAAAATAGTAATACCATTAAAGTAAACTTCAAAGGAGGCATCATTGATCCTGCTGAACTGTACAGCATTCTGCTCATAGCAAGAAAAGCAAAACTGCTCTATGTACGTTTTGGTTTACGACAGCAATTGCTGCTTGATGTGGATATTGAAGAAGTTGATATGGTATCGTTTGAACTGGAACAGCTGGGCATTGCATTTGAAATTAACCAGGAACAGTATCCGAATATTGTGAGTTCGTTTCCTGCTGCTGATGTTTTTATTACCGACAGCTGGCTCACCGAACAACTGTACAAAGAAGTATTTACATCGTTTAACTATGCACCGAATTTAAAAATCAATATCAGTGAAGCAAACCAGAGTTTTACTCCTTTGCTAACAGGTAATATCAACTGGGTCTGTTCGCCCAATGAACAAAACTTCTGGTACCTGTTTATCCGTTTCCCAAAAACAAATATTATTTACGAATGGAAAGATGTGGTGCATACAAAAGATCTTTCTGCTATGTCATCACGGATTGAAGAAACGATTTTACATGAAGCAGGAAAGTTTTATGATAACAATGAAGCGAATGGTGATGAATTATATGCACTGGTAAAAACAGAGGGACTGACTGTGAAACCAACTGCTGAGTCATTGTCGCTGCCACCTTTTAAACTTCCTTACTACGAAGGATTGAACCGTTACAATAATTATTACTGGCTGGGTATTTACAGGCGTGATGAATTGTTCAGTATTGAATTTTTGAAAGAAGCCTGTCAGCTTGCTATGACGACTGAAAGCGGTGCCATGTGTACTACTCCGTGGAAAACAATTATCGTTAAGGGTATTAAAGAAGAAAACAGAAAAGACTGGAACAACCTGCTGGATAAATTCCAGATCAATCTTCGTCATGCACAGAATGAATTGAATTTCCAGGTAGATGATAACAGTGAAGAGGCTTTGCATCTGAAACA
>JBEBHT010000298.1:0-5155 GCA_040081135.1 Lacibacter sp.
AACGACTGAATTTGATGAGCTTATTTGAAGATCGGATTTTAAAAACCAGTCAGATTCCACTGCAATATTACGGTAATATTAAGAAAAGCAAAAAAAATATAAGATTTCAAAAAGCAGGGATTGAGGCGTTTTCCGGATTTCACAGAATGAAACAACCTTGCTGATGGCTTAGTAATTATCTTTGCCGCTCAAAATTTCAGGCTATGTTTAACAAAAGAGTGAAGATAAAAGAACTTCTCAGTTGGGAACCATCAGAACAGCAGGTAACGGTAATGGGTTGGGTACGAACTTTCCGCAACAACCAGTTTGTGGCTTTGAACGACGGAAGTACCAATAATAACCTGCAGGTTGTGCTGGAGCTGGGCAAGTTTGATGATGAGTTGCTGAAAAGGATCACCACCTCTGCTTCCCTGAAAGTAAGCGGCACTGTGCTGGCTTCTCAGGGAAAGGGACAAAAGCTTGAACTGAAAGCTACAGAACTTGAAATATTAGGTGACAGTGACGCTGAAAAGTATCCGCTTCAACCTAAGAAACACAGCCTTGAGTTTTTAAGGGAGATCGCCCATCTCCGTTTCCGCACCAACACATATGGGTCTGTTTTCCGCCTCCGTCACTCATTGGCTTTTGCTGTTCATAAATTTTATAATGAAAAAGGATTTATTTACCTGCATACACCAATCGTTACAGCAAGTGATGCAGAAGGTGCTGGTGAAATGTTTCGTGTATCAACTTTACCTTTTGATAATCCTCCACGTAACGAAGATGGATCTATCAACTTCAAAGAGGATTTTTTCGGTCGTGCTACCAACTTAACTGTAAGCGGACAATTGGAGGGAGAGCTTGGTGCTACCGCATTTGGGGAGATCTATACTTTCGGTCCAACCTTTCGTGCAGAGAATTCAAACACGGCAAGACATCTTGCTGAATTCTGGATGATTGAACCCGAAATGGCTTTTTGTGATCTGGAAGATAACATGAATCTTGCGGAAGAATTTATCAAATACATCATCCGTTATGCAATGGAAAACAACAGGGAAGACCTGGAATTTCTTGCACAGCGTTTGGCTGATGAAGAAAAACAATTACCACAGGACAAACGAAGTGAATTGGGATTAATTGAGAAGCTTGAGTTTGTTTTGAACAATGAATTTGAACGCATCACTTATACTGAAGCCATTGACATATTAATTCAATCGCCTGCATACAAAAAGAAAAAATTCCAGTACGATGTAAAATGGGGAATTGATATGCAGAGTGAACATGAGCGTTACCTGGTGGAAAAGCATTTTAAAAAACCAGTGATTGTAACCAACTATCCGAAAGACATTAAAGCATTTTACATGCGTCAGAATGATGATGGTAAAACGGTAGCTGCCATGGATATTCTCGCCCCGGGTATTGGTGAAATTGTTGGTGGGTCACAAAGAGAGGAACGGTTGGAAAAGCTGGAGCAGCGCATGAAAGAAATGCATGTACCAACTGAAGACCTCTGGTGGTACCTCGATACAAGGCGTTTTGGCTCCGTTCCACATGCCGGTTTCGGACTTGGTTTTGAGCGAATGGTGCAGTTTGTGACAGGTATGGGTAATATACGTGACGTAATTGCCTTCCCCCGAACCCCCAAAAACTGCGAATTTTAGGCAACAACGAGGGCTGATTCAGCGTTATAGATATTCTGAAATCAATATCTATGCAAAAAAATCTACTCATTTTTACCCTGCTGCTCATTACCCTTTCTGCGGTCAATTGCAAAAAGAATACTGATACAACGCCCCCTGTTACAACAGATTATCAGCCTCTTACTACCGGAAGCGAATGGAACTATACTGTTACAGGAACCAATGCCGGAACTTTTAAAATAACAGCTACCAACAAGGATTCTGTTATCAGCGGCCGTTCCTATAAAGTGTTTACCAACTCAAGTGCTGCCAACGAATATTATTACAAGTCTTCCGGTGATTATTTCAGGTATAACAGCATTAAAGAATTAAACAATCAATTAGTTGAGGTTTTATATTTAAAGGACAATCTTGCTAAGGGCCAAACCTGGACCGAAACAAAAACGGTGAACATTAATGTGGGCCCACCATTAGGAACAGTTCCCGGAACCGTGCAGTTTGTTTTTACAGTTTCTGAAAAAGGGATTGATCATATTGTTGATGGGGTTACGTTTAAAGACGTTATTAAGATAACAGCCGTGCCGTCGTTTTCCGTACTTGTTATGGGAACACCAACTTCAGTTCCCAGTACCTCTGATTTGCAATATTTCTATTCAAAAAGTGTTGGTTTGATTTACAGTAAAACAATACTTGCAGTCCCTCTTGCATCTATTAACGCAAGTTCAGAAACAAAACTCGGAGCTTATACAATCAAGTAAACGGTTTTCTTACTGTTGAGAAAAGAATTGCTTTTTTCTCACTTCTATGTTTTCTCTTATGTTCAGATAAAACAGGTTAATATCTCCTGCGTGGTAATTTTTTTTGTTGTAAACAAAACCGAAAGGAACTTTAGGTTTATTGATCCAGAGCACTCCATTGGTAATTCTTGCTCCGTTTGTATGACGGTAAATCTTTTTATAATTGAGTAATACAGCTCCCTTGTTTTCTTTTCTTGTTGCAGGTAGTTCATCCATTCTCCAGTTCAATGGATTTACAACCCATGAGCCGGTTGTTTCATTTTTTACATAGTAGGGCAAATAACCTTCCCGGAATGTTCTCCAGCTTACAAAGCATCCCGTTGCTGAAGAATCGGCGCAGGGTTTAAGAACAGAAAAATAATTTGTTGGCACTGACAGACCAATTATATATGCACAAACCAGTTGTTTCTGCAATGATTTATTTTCAAAATATTCTTTTAAAAGCCGGCCGGCATGAAAAGTTCCCTGGCTGTGTGAAGCAATAATAATCGGCCTTCCATTATTATAATACTTCAGGTAATAATCGAAGGCAGCTTTAATATCCTGGTAAGCTAATTCAAGCGCAGCTTTTGAAGAAACCGTGTCTTTCGAAAAGAAGGAATAGAGATGAGCCTGTCTGTAACGGGGTGCAAACACCCGGCAGCTTTTATTAAAAACACTTGCCTGATATAGAATAGAAGAATAGTCTGTTTTTGCGTTTAGTTCAGCATCATTAATATCAGCATTCCAGGTTTTTCCCTGCGATTCTTTGTCAGTTAATGTTGTAGGATGAAGAAAGAACACATCAACAGAGGTATCAATAGCTTCACCTTTAATGCCTTTTGAAATACTATCCGATAGGTCTTTTTTCCAGGGATGGGCGGCCCAATATCGCATCTCTGTATAGTCTGGAACCGAAGTTGCTCCTGTAAATTCCTGTTCATGATTTTCTTTATGCGACTTATATGCAGGCGAACATGCAATCAGAATAAAACAACTGATAACAGATATAAATAAAAAAGCTTTCTTTGAATCAATCAATTTTGTAATTTTTGCAACTCAAACCTAATTGAATTACCCGAAACTTTATTGACAACAAAACATTTTTAACATGACAATTCCTGTAGTTGACTTAGCCGAATTTACAAGTGGTGACTCTGTCCGCAAGCAAAAGTTTGTAGAAGAATTGGGAAAAGCATATGAAGAAGTTGGTTTTGTGGCTGTAAAAAATCATGGTGTTCCTGATGCCCTGATTGCGGATCTGTATAAATATGTACAGCAGTTTTTTTCATTACCGCTTACGAAAAAACGAGAGTATGAAATTCCTGATCTGGCCGGACAGCGTGGTTATACTTCTTTCGGAAAAGAACATGCAAAAGGAAGCGATACGCCGGATCTGAAAGAGTTTTTCCAATTTGGACAAAAAGCCGAAGGAACTGATTTTGTGCCTGAAGAATATCCTGAAAATGTGCAGGTCGATGAGATTGCAGCATTTAATCCAACCTTTCAAAATGCGTATCGTGCATTTGAAGAATCAGGAAAGAAATTACTACAGTCGATTGCTTTATATCTCAACCTTGATGAATTTTATTTTGACGATTGGGTGAGAAATGGCAATTCCATACTGAGAGCAATTCACTATCCACCAATAACAAGTGAACCTAAAAGTGCTATCCGTGCAGAACAGCATGAAGATATTAACCTGATTACATTACTGGTTGGCGCTTCGGCTGATGGACTGCAGATTCTTACAAAGCAAAACGAATGGGTAGGCGTTACTTCATTGCCGGATCAGATTGTTGTAAATGTTGGTGATATGCTGCAGCGTCTTACAAACAATAAACTTCGTTCAACTACTCACCGTGTAGTTAATCCGCCAAGAGAATTATGGCATACCTCAAGATTTTCCATACCTTTCTTTTTACATCCCAAGGGCAACATGTCGCTTGCCTGTTTACAGAGTTGTGTAACGAAGGAAAGCCCGAAAGGGTATCCGGATGCAACAGCAGGAGAGTATCTGGATGAAAGGTTAAGAGAAATTGGATTAAAGAAATAAAGCAACGGTCAACTGAAATTCATCCGCCATATCCCGTTTTTAAAAGCCGTATTATTTTATACGCTGACTGCTTTTGGCGGTCCACAAGGACATTTGGGGATGATGATGAAGACTTTTGTCAATAAGCGGAAAGATGTTACTGCAGCAGAGCTGACAGACCTGATGTCTTTTTGTCAACTGTTACCAGGAGCAAGTTCAACTCAAACAATTACATTGATTGGATATAAACGTGGCGGATTTCTGCTTTCTGTTGTTACGTTTATTATTTGGGTATTCCCTGCCTGTTTAATAATGGGCGGTCTTTCTTTTCTGGTACACTATTTCGATCGAAAAGCATTACAAACAGACATTTTTAAGTTTCTGCAACCAATGGCTGTTGGCTTTCTTGTTTATGCAACATGGAACGCATATAAAATTACAGTCAACAATGCAATCACCCGGGTAATTATGATTGTAGCCGCACTGGCAGTATATTTTTTTTTTAAAACACCCTGGGTATTTCCGGTTATTCTTATTTCTGCAGGGATTGTAACAAACTTCAATAATAAACGCATTCCTCAAATAGAAGTTCCGAGGAAAAAAATCAGATGGCGAAACTTGTGGGTGTTTGTCTTTGTTTTTGTTTTAGCTGGATTTCTCAGTGAAACGGCACGTAAGCAGAATTGGGAAAACAAAAGAGCCTTTAATCTATTTGAAAACTTTTA
>JBEBHT010000299.1:0-5132 GCA_040081135.1 Lacibacter sp.
GAATAATATCAAGGCGGCAGCTGTAACTATTGGTGTACATGCTGTATTGCTGTTATTGTTTTTCTTTATCACCATTGCAATGGCTGTTCCAACTCCCCCGCCTTTAGAAGAAGGGATTGAAGTAAATCTTGGTAACAGTGATATTGGTTTTGGTGATGTACAGCCACTTGTTCCCGATGCTCCTGCGCCTGAATCAATGCCCGAAACTTCTCCTCCCAAACAACAGATAGCCCAACCAGTAGATGAACCCGAAAAAGAAGTGAGCGAAAGAGATGAAGCTGATGCACCCGAAGTCAAAAAGCCGGAAAAAGTAACAAAGCCAACAAAAGTTACTCCAACTAATACGCCTCCCGTTGTCAATAACAAACCTGTCAGCAATACAGTAGTAACTCCCACTCCTGCACCTAAAAAACCAAAAGCTGTTTACAGTGGCGGAACAGGAACAGGTGGAAATAATTCCGACACTTACAATAATAGCCGTAACCAAGGCATTGCCGGTGGTACTGGTGATCAGGGAAAATCAAATGGAAATCCAAACAGTGATAATTACAATGGAAATGGTGGAACAGGTTCTTCAGGTGTACCAAGAGTAACCAGCGGTACAAGAAAGATTGTTAAGTACTATTCATTTGGTGGCGACCTTGAAAAAGCCACGATCTATGCAATTATAAAAGTATCTCCAGGCGGAACAGGAACATTTGTTGGATTTGGTAAGAACTCCACTGCCAGAAGTCAGGCATATAAAGATGCCATCAGCAATTATCTGCGGAACATTCAGTTTGATAAAGCAGGTGAAGAATCAACTGTTACCGTTCAGTTTAACTTTAAGGTAAACGACTAACTTAGTTTAATGATTCAACAATTCAGGATTCCTCTCATTTTATTTT
The DNA here is from genome assembly GCA_040081135.1 of Lacibacter sp. Lineage (GTDB taxonomy): Bacteria > Bacteroidota > Bacteroidia > Chitinophagales > Chitinophagaceae > Lacibacter. The sequence continues at coordinate 888 of JBEBHT010000299.1, forward strand.
TGTGCGGAGTTCTTATCACCATCTTTGGTGCATGGGCGAAGATTCTGCATTTATCTTTTGCTGATATAGCTCTTACAGCCGGTATGATTTTACAGGGAGCAGCTGTAGCTTATTCAATTTACATTTTGATCAGAACGAAATAAATAATCAACAGTTCTCTCTCCTATCTTTGGCATCTGATGAACTATCAACAAACCATTGATTATCTTTTTACACGGCTTCCCATGTTCAGTCGTATTGGTGCTGCGGCAATTAAAAAAGATCTGCACAATACCATCATTCTTTGTGAAGCATTAGATAATCCACATAAGAAATTTAAAAGCATTCATGTAGCCGGTACCAATGGGAAAGGATCGGTGAGTCATATGCTGGCAGCCATTTTACAAACAGCCGGGTATAAAACTGGTTTGTATACTTCTCCTCACTTACACGATTTCAGGGAACGGATCAAGATCAACGGACAAATGATCACTGAAGAATATGTGGTTGATTTTACAAAACGCATTCAGCCGTTGATTGAAGAAATAGAACCATCTTTTTTTGAAATTACTGTTGCAATGGCTTTTGAATATTTTGCAAAGGAGAATGTTGATATTGCGATTGTTGAAGTTGGATTGGGAGGAAGACTGGATAGTACCAATATCATTACACCTGAGTTAAGTGTCATCACCAATATTGGCTGGGATCATATGAATTTACTGGGCGATACATTAGAATTGATTGCAGCAGAAAAAGCAGGCATCATCAAATTAAATATTCCCGTTGTTATAGGTGAAGTAATTCCCGAAAGCAGGAATGTGTTTGAGCAAAAAGCAAAAGCACAAAATGCGGAACTGCATTATGCGCAGGGAGAATTCAGTTTACTGACCAATGATTACGGTCAGGAATTATTACAGGTTGAAGTGAAAGAAAGATCATCAGCTGTTGCACTTCTGTATGAACTTGATTTGCCCGGCATCTATCAAACAAAAAACATTCTCACTGTTCTTTCTGCAGTGAGACAATTGCAACAAAAAAACTGGAAGATCAGTGAAGAACATCTGCAGTCGGCTTTGAAACGAACAAAACAAATCAATGGACTGCATGGAAGATGGGAAGTGATTCATCATAATCCAACACTTGTACTCGATGTGGGGCATAATGAAGATGGCATGAAGCAGATTGCTGCACAACTGGCAAAAAGTAAGTATAAACAACTGCATCTTATTATCGGCATGGTGAAGGATAAAGACATTTCAAGTGTATTATCTCTTTTACCAAAAGATGCAACTTACTATTTTACAAAAGCACATATACCAAGAGCATTACCTGAAACTGATCTGCAAACAAAAGCTCTTGCATTTGATCTAAAAGGAGAAATCTTTGCTGATGTGAATGAAGCTATCAAAGTTGCTTTGCAAAAAGCATCAGTTGATGATTTGATTCTTGTTTGCGGAAGTGTGTTCTTGGTGGGGGAAGTGGATCAATCAGCTTTTAATAGCTGAATTATGGCAGCAGCCAAAATCGCCATCCATGCCAGTGTTTTTTATAATAATAATCAAAGTCTTTGTAGTCTGGTTGAGTATCCAGTTTGTAAAATTTCAAAGCTGCCTCAAAGTCATTTTGTTTTGTAAACGTTTTTGCAATTCTTTTCTTCAAATCATAAATAAAGTAATCCCCTTCATAGTTTTCATTCATATCGCCAGTTAAACCATATATGAAGCTGTCTGTAACAATAAACCTGTCAATTATCAAGGTTCTTGTTTCTCTGTCAATACCCTCGATGTAAGCTGTGGAAAAATCTATTCCATTAATAGAATTTTTATTACCAAGCGGAATTCGTGCACTGTCACCAAGCCCGTGACTTCCCCAATATGTATTCATGTAAATAAAAAGGGCAACTGCGATAGTAAGCAAACTAAAAAGCCATAAAATTAATTTTATCCTTGAAACTCTGTCAAACCAACTATTTGGCTTCAGCCTTCCAATGAATCTGAAAAGAATTACTACAAGAACTGAATAAACGCAGCTTAAAATAAAAATTTTAATTAATTCAAAAAGGAAATGAAACAATGTTGTCATCCTGATTTAAATTTTATCAAAGTCAACCTAATCAAGCATTACTTAATACTTCAACTCTCCGATCTTCTCCAATCCATATAGCAATGCTGTTACATGCATGCTCTGCATCAATTTATTTTCACGAATGAGTTGCTTCAATTCATCAATTGAAAACAGTAACACTTCAATATCTTCAGCATCGTCTAATTGTTGTTCTTTGATTAATTCGCCACCTGTTGCAATGTATGCTCTAAGAAGATTATTATTGGTAGATGGGTTTGCTGAAGTCTTGCAGAGAAACTCAATCTTGTCAAACTTATATCCTGTTTCTTCCAACAGCTCTCTGGCAATCGCATCTTCATACGATTTATCTGTTGCATCCACACAGCCACCTGGAAGTTCTAAAAGTGTTTCGCCCAATGCATGACGGTATTGTTTTACCATCACCACTTTGTTGTCTTTAGTTAAAGCAAGGGCTGCTACCCATTCAGGAAACTCATATACATAATACGGTTCTATAATCTTTCCATCAGGCCGTTCACATTTATCTTCTCTCAGTGTGAGCCAGTCTTTTTTAAACAGGTATTTTGTTGAAAGCGTTTTCCAATTCAATGTATAACAATTTGATATTTGAAATTTGATGTTTGAAATGCTGACGTACTTAACTTACTCCCGGTCTTTAAACTTCTGACCTTTAAGACTGGATTGATTTAAGTATGAAATAAATCCAGCAATTTTTTGAGCAAGCAGCTCATATTCCTTTATTAAATCATTTGCTTCTGATTCAGTACAAAACTCGGCATCTAATGCCCTGTATAATTGTGATCTGGTTTCACCGGATGAGCCTTTTGAAATACTTAAAAAATTGACGAACTCAAGTCTTGAAGATCGTTCAAAGCCTTCTGCTATATTATCCATTACCGAACCTGAAGAACTTCTTATCTGATCTCTGAATTTAAAATCTTTTGTAAACGGGCCTTTACTCGTAAGTGAAAAGATTTCTTTGCAAAGCCGTCTTGCAATCTGCCATATTTCCAAATCTTCAAACCGTTTGATTGTTGCCATGATGAATGTGTTAAAGAATTTCAAATCTCGAACATCAAACTTCAAATCCTACCATCCTTTCCGTTCTCTCAGCGAAGTAATATGTGCCGCATGATGTTTACCATGCCATGCGTACATGCCCAGCAGATACCAGAGATCAAACTGTTTTTTTGATGCTGAATGAATATAAGTACGTTTCCACTCTTCTTCTTTCAGATTTGAAAACAAAGCAACAAGTTTGGCATGAATTGTATGGATCATGGTGAGTGAAATGTTTATTGGCAGTACTGTATATTCAATTGTTTCTGCCCATTTCACTTCATCGTATCCCATTACCGTTGGATTATCTTCCGTTAATGTAAACTTCAAACGACTTAATGCATTTAAATGACTGTCGGATACATGATGTACCACCTGCCGCACTGTCCAGCCTCCATCACGGTAAGGCGTGTTCAGCTGGGCCTCATCTAAATTCTCAATTGCATGTTCCAGTAATCCGGGAAGAAACTGCAGATCAGCTAAACGTTCAGTTCTCAACTCTTGACTGAACAGAGCAGGTTCATATTCACCAATGGGATAACGTAGGTCCATAACAGTTGTTGGTTAATAGTTCATAGTTGATGGTTAGAGATTCAGCGATTTGCCATGATCAATTAACCATCAACTATAAACTTGTTTTATTGTTTCTTAAACGGTTTTACATCAAGTAATTCCATTTCAAAAATAAGTGTAGCACCACCTGGAATGGCGCCGCCTGATCCACGTTCTCCGTATCCATAATCACTTGGAATGAACAGTTGCCATTTACTTCCAACAGGCATTAACACCAATGCTTGCTGCCAACCGGATACTAATTGATTTAATGGATATACAATCGGTTCGCCACGACCATACGACTCATCAAATATATTACCATCAAGGGTTGTGCCTTTGTAATGAGCAACGATGGTATCTTCCAGCAATGGTTTTACACCCGTTCCCTGTGTAATGATTTTATACTGAACACCACTTGGCAGTTCAACAACACCGGGTTGTTTTTTGTTTTCTGCTAAAAACTTTCTGCCTTCTTCTTTTACAGCAAAATTTTTCTGTGACATAAATTCCTGTAGTTTTTGTTGAATAGTCATATTACATTGATCTTGATCTGTCTCTTATACACAT
>JBEBHT010000300.1:0-5127 GCA_040081135.1 Lacibacter sp.
GGGTGAAAAAGGAAAATATATTCTTGTTGCTGAAGGAATTGATAATGATAAAGACAATCTTTTCAATGAAGATGGAGAAGGTGGTGTTTCATTTAATAAAAATTTATCCTACAAACATCCTTCCTTCACTCCCGGTTCAGGTGAGTTTGCCGTTTCAGAAAATGAAACAAGAGCATTGCTCGATTATTTGTATGAGCGTTATAATGTTTATGCTGTCATTAGTTTTGGCAGCAACAATAATCTAAGTACTGCTTACACATTTAATCCGGCAGCAGTTGCACAAACGATCATTACCGGCTGGTTACAACCCGATACAAAAGTGAACAGTATGGTTGCAGATCTTTACAGCAAAACGGTGAACCTGAAAGATGCACCGACGGGTTATATTGTTGGAGGTGATTTTCTTTCATGGGCTTATTATCATTACGGACGTTTCAGTTTCAGCACACCAGGTTGGTGGGTGCCGAAAACAAAACCTGATACAGCAAAAAATGAAAAACCATTTACGGTTGAAGATGCAACTGCCAGCTATTTGCGTTGGGCTTCACAACAAAATATCAGCAATACATTCACAGATTGGAAAAGCATTCAGCATCCTGATTTTCCCAATCAAAAAGTAGAAGTGGGCGGTGTTGATCCTTTTGTATTAACCACCCCACCCTATTCCCTGGTTCCTGATCTTGTAAAAAAACACAGCAGCTTTTTAGTAAAGCTGGCAACTTATCAGCCGGAGATTGATATCGTAAATCTAAAAACAGAAAAGCTGGCAGGTGGTTTAACAAGAATTACGGTTGATGTCATCAATAAAGGCGCACTGGCATCTCATTCCAAATTAGGTGAACGGAGTTACTGGGTAAAACGGATCAATGTAAAAGTGAATGCAACAGGTAATCAATCTGTCATCAGTGGAAAAAAGATTCAACTGCTTAATGTACTGGATGGTTATGGTTCACAACAGCTGAGCTGGCTTATTAAAGGAAGCGGCAAAGTTTCCATTGAAGCAGGAAGTCCCACTACCGGAACAAAAACCATTGATGTAACCCTTTAATGTTCACACAAAAAATGAGTACAATGAAATTTCATATAAAACAAATTGCTGCAACCGTTGTATTGGCTGCCACAACAATGTTTGCAACAGCACAAAATGCTGATCAGATTTTCAAAGCAGCCGGTTCACCCGCCAATCCAAAAGTGGCGATCAGCTGGAATCACTATAACGATCACGCAGGTATAACTGAGATCGTTAAAAAAATTGCGGCTGCACATCCTGAGCTGGCTAAACTGGAATCAATCGGCAAATCGTTTAAAGGCCGTGATATCTGGTGCCTAACCATCACTGATTTTAAGAAAGGCACACCGGATAAAAAACCGGGAATGTATATTGATGGCAATATTCACTCCAATGAAATTCAGGGCGCTGAATTTTCTTTATACACTGCCTGGTATTTAACCGAAACATTTAAGGATACAAAATTCATCCAGGAATTACTGGCCGATAAAGTGTTTTATATCGTTCCTACTATTAATCCTGATGGCAGAGACAGTTATTTTCATGAACCAAACACGGGCAGCTCTCCACGTTCAGGTGTAATACCTGTTGATAATGACCGTGACGGAGAAATAGATGAAGATGGGTATGATGATCTGGATGGCGATAAGCAAATACTTATCATGCGTCGTAAAAATCCAAACGGACGTCTTCGTGTTGATCCAACCGATCCAAGAAGAATGATACAGGTTGGTCCGGATGAAAAAGGTGACTATGAAATGCTGGGTTTGGAAGGAAAAGACAATGATGGTGACGGGCAGGTGAATGAAGATGGTTATACGTTTGAATATGATCCCAATCGTGACTGGGGATGGGGATGGCAGCCGAACTACATTCAGAATGGTGCATACAAATATCCCTTCTCTTTACCGGAGAATCGTGCAGTGATGGAGTTTGTAATGAAGCACCCGAATATTGCAGGTGCACAATCCTATCATAATGCAGGTGGCATGATCTTGCGTGGACCTGGTGATCCAACTGATCTTGTTACATACAATGCACAGGATGTACAGGTGTATGATGCCATTGCAAAAAAAGGTGAAGAATTAATTCCGGGTTATAAATATCTTGTTGTTTACAAGGATCTGTATTCAGCTTATGGTGGTGAACTCGATTGGTTTTATGGAGGCCGTGGAATCTATACTTACTCCAATGAACTGTGGACTCCTTACCTATTCTTTAATAAAGATGCAACAAGAGATCCGCAGGATAATTCTTCTTTCCAGTTTGACCGTTACCTGCTTTTCAAAGATGCTTTTGTTGACTGGCATGAATACGATCATCCGCAGTATGGTAAAATTGAAATCGGTGGTTTTAAAAAGAATTTCGGAAGAGCACATCCCGGTTTCTTGCTGGAAAGTGATGCACACAGAAATATGTCATTCACCATCTATCACAGCTTTCATACACCGAAACTGACTGTTGATACAATTGTTGAAAAAGACCTGGGCGATGGATTGAAAGAAGTAACAGCTGTTATTTCCAACAGCCGCATTATGCCAACTCACAGCAGCCAGGATTTGAAGTACAAAATAGAACGGCCTGATTATATTACTATCTCTGGTGCAAAAGTTGTTGCAGGTATGGTTGTTGAAAATGCTGATCTGAATATTACCAGCGAACAAAAAACGAATCCCGAAACAATCAGTGTAAACAATATTCCCGGTCTGTCAACAGTAAAAGTAAGATGGATCATACAGGGCAGTGGAAAATATACAGTAACAGCCGACAGCAAAAAAGGCGGAACTGCTATCAAGACAAAATAATTCAACAGAAATAGTTTGCAAAGAAAAGCCCGGTCATATGACCGGGCTTTTGATTTTCCATAAAGATTTTGGATTTTTCCTTTTCATTTATTCTTTTGCCCAAAGAAATAAGTTAGCCCTGCACCGGCATATATAATACCGCCTGTGTACAAACCCTGTATATAAAAAGCTCCATCAATGATTACAAGTTTCTGATAGTTGACATACAGAAGCGGCTTGCCTGCATTGATCGTTTTGAAATAGGAATAACGCTGATCAACCTTACTCACCTGCTCCCTTTTATAAGTGTGTAAGGCTAACCCGGTTCCGATATCAAGACTGGATTTTTCTGTGAGACTTATCAAATGTCCTGCCTTCAGAAAAAATACATCATGCACCTCACACTCATCAGTAATACTGACTAAGTACCCGGTATTAATTTTTATTTTATTAAACTGATAACCTGCTTCAATATTTGCAACCATCTTTCCAGCATTACTAACCCCTCCTCCAAAATTTACTGTAACCTGTGCTTTTGCAATACATACAGAAAGAACTGAAAAAAGGGTAAAGATTAACTTCATGGTTTATAATTTGTAAACAAAAAATAAACAACAGGTTATTGACAGGCGTCAACAAATAGTTGCAGTAAGTAAAATGAAAGCTTTCCTTAATGATACGGAGATACTGGTAAGTTCGGAGGAATTGAATAGAGCTAACAAAAAGGCATGCAAATCTATTTACCATATCAACATAAAAAACTGTTTGTGATCTATTTATTAGCTGATTTCAATCATATCTTTATTCTTTCAACTTCTTAACATGGGTAACCATTTTTTCTTTCTGCCATTACTGTTATTCATCCTGACTGGAAATGCACAGATCGTTAAAACAGATGCATCTGTTTTAAAATTGAAAGCTCCCGATACATTTAAAGCTGAGTTTGTAACAACAAAAGGAAATTTTACTGTTGAAGTATACCGCAACTGGTCACCACTTGGTGCTGATCGTTTTTACCAGTTAATTAAAACAGGTTATTACAACAATACCATCGTCTTCCGTGTGGTGAAAGATTATCTTGTACAGTTTGGCGTTTCTGAAGACAAGCCGAAAAATATTTTCTGGCAGGGGAAGAATGTAAAAGATGAACCAGTGGTCGGTTCCAATACCGACAGTACAATCTGTTTTTCGAGAGGAGCCCCAAATACAAGGAAAACTTCTGTCTTTATCAATCTGCGCAACAACCTCACTTACGATACCCTCAACGCAGCCGGTGTAAAAGGCTTCGTTCCTTTTGCAAAGGTCATTTCAGGAATGGATGTGGTTCGCCTCTTCTTCTCCGATTATGGCAATGAGACCATGAAGTTTGCCGATTCTGTATATTTTAAAGGCAATGCCTATCTCAAAAAAAAGTTCCCTGAACTGGATATGATCAAAGAAGTAAAGATTCTGAAGGAATAACTTTGATTGGCAGATAACAATTCTTTATTGGCAGGGATCATTCACCGCTTTACTTACAATGGCAGATAATATTAACTGTACATTAACCTTATTTTCTTTTTTTCTCTTCTCAAAAAAATATTCTGCAAGTTTTCCACATATTGGAATTTGAGCATAGGATTTGCTTTCTGTATTGCACACTAACCACATTAAAGGAAACATCAGCATGGCAAATCAAAAAGAATATCTGATGAAACTACAAGTATCTAAAAATGTACAGTTTACCCGTCTGCTCAAAGCTGATGGCCGGCTCAGGGAGTTCAACTTCAGGAAACTGGGTGGATTACAGAAAGGCATGTTCAGTGTAGATGTGGTGGATGACCGTGGCAACCGCCTGCTTTTTAAAATGCACAAGGAAGATGCTACCTGGAAAATAGTAGAAAAGGATGTAGCCGTTTGGATTACAGACTCTTCTGCTCATTTACATGAAAAAATTGAAGAGATGATGAATAGCATTAATCCCGAAGAAAACAACATTCCAATCAACGAATAACTCTGAAAAACCGCAGAATTTTCTAAAGTGGCACATATCCTGCCACTTTATTTTTTTTATGCCTGTTCCATTTACTTTCGCTGAATAACTGATAGTTAGTTTCCAAATTTTTTTAATTCATCCGCAGGCTTATATTCGCAGCCCCGATTTAAAAAAGTAAACAAAACGATACAATGAGTGATTTTTCATCAAAGATTGCAGGGCTGCTGAGCCTGCGTGTACAGCAGGTTGAAATAGTAATGGAACTGCTGGAAGAAGGTTCCACCATTCCCTTTATTGCCCGCTACCGGAAAGACAAAACCGGCAACCTCGACGAAGTTGTGATCCAGCAGATTCAGGAT
>JBEBHT010000024.1:0-21265 GCA_040081135.1 Lacibacter sp.
CTCCAGTGCCATTGCCCGACAGTTACGAAAAACTGTTTTCAACATCGCATTTATTACGCATCAAAGAAAAGAATATTACAGCCACTCTTTTTGGTGGTGTTGACTGGCCTTTCATTATTGCATCAGGCCGCTCCAATTCTCCCGACTTCTTTTCTTACCGTAAAGGCGAAGCAGTATTAAAATACATGCGGCTTTCAACAAGCTTCTTCAGCATGGGATATTTCTATAGTGAAGGATTAGAAAAAGCAGGAGACAAATATATACTGCACAAAAAAATGGAAGTGCCATACTACCAGCCATTACCGAAGGAAAAACGAAACAGCAAAGGCGATTATAAACTTTCTCCAAGTGTGGATGACCGTTTCTGGAATAAAATGGATTTTGAAAATCGCCCGGTAAGCAATGTAAAAACACAGGATACAAGAATTACATTTACTGAAACGAATGGAGCAGTACAATTAGACATTAGTGTTACAGGTCAGGCAGGTGTACCTGTAACTATTGAACTTTGTTTTGCTGTGGGCGGACAATTAACCGGTGTTACTTCACCCGAAAATGGAAAAAGTTTCTTGGCAAATGATTTTGCCGCATATGAAATGGGTGGTGATGTAATACGGTTTGGCCCCGGGTCAATGAAACATAAAAAAATTACTGACCTGGAAGGAGAAAAATACAGCACTCATTTCGGTTCCTTGACAACTGAAGGGATGCATGTATACATTACAGGCATAACACCTTTTAAGCATAAGCTTACATTCAGTTAATAAATTCTGAACAGCAAAAAGCGAATGACTCTACTACAACAAACCGACACAAAAGCGAAAGTTTCAGGAAGGTTGCTTTCGCTGGATGCATTGCGTGGCTTCGATATGTTCTGGATCATCAGTGGTGAAGGAATTTTTCATGGGCTTGCAAATGTGGTGCTGAAGAATCATTCATTATACCGTAACCCGGTCGACTGGCAGATTGCAGCAAACGGCGATTTAAGTTTTTGGGAACGCATTGCTGTAGGCATCAGTAATCAGTTACATCATACAGTGTGGAATGGGTTTACTTTTTATGATATGATTTTTCCGCTGTTCATTTTTATTGCAGGTGTTTCTATGCCGTTTTCATTCAGTAACCAGCTGAATAAAGCCGGGGTTTCAATTTCTGAAGCTAAGAAGATCATTTACCGTTCTTTAATCAAACGTACATTGATTCTGCTTTTCCTGGGCATGGTGGTAAATGGTTTATTTCAATGGGACGGATATGAGAATACAAGATTCGCCAGTGTATTGGGAAGAATTGCTTTGAGTTGTTTTTTTGCAGCCATCATTTTTTTAAATACAAAACTGCGTACACAAATCATCTGGTTTTTTGGACTGCTTCTTTTTTACTGGGCGGTAATGATGCTGGTGCCTGTTCCCGGTTTTGGCGCAGGTGTATTAACACCTGAAGGTAATTTTGAAGGTTATATTGACAGACTTTTTTTACCCGGCAGATTCCATAATGAAACATTTGACCCTGAAGGATTACTTTCAACCATTCCTGCTATAGGTACAGCTTTGCTGGGCATTTTTGCAGGACAGCTTTTGCTTAACGGAGAAATAGCTCAGGCTAAAAAAGTGCTTTGGTTAATTGCATCTGCATTGATACTGTTGTCAGTTGGTTTGTTATGGAATATTGTTTTCCCGATTAATAAAAGTATGTGGACGAGTTCTTTTGTGTTGTTTGCAGGTGGCTGGAGTGTGTTGCTGCTGGCTGTTTTTTACTATATCATTGATGTTGCAGGGTTAAAAAAGTGGAGCATGCCATTTGTATGGGTCGGCTGTAATTCTATTTTGATTTATATGGCAGCACACGGAGTTGTAAACTTTGAGTCAACATCGGCATTCCTGTTTCATGGTTTATACAGTAAAACACCGGAAGCATGGCATGATGCATTGATGTGGATGGGTGTTGCTTTTATTCAGTTTTGCGCCTTATATTTTTTATATAAGAAAAAATGGTTTTTAAAAGTTTAGTTTTTTAGAGTTGCCAACCTTTTAAAGGTTGGTAACTCTAAAACTATCAATAACGATTGCAAATTATTATACAGGAATGAACACATTACAAATAGCTGATTACATTGTCTTTTTTATTTATTTTATACTCGTATCAGGGTATGGTATCTATATCTATAAAAAGAAAAAAGCAGCCACCACGAGTTCCAACGATTTCTTTTTGGCCGAGGGTTCATTAACATGGTGGGCAATCGGCGCATCATTGATTGCATCAAATATTTCAGCAGAACATTTTATTGGCATGAGTGGTTCAGGTTTTGCATTGGGTCTCGCTATTTCAACGTATGAATGGATGGCGGCAGCTACGCTAATTATTGTGGCCATCTTTATTCTGCCTATGTACCTGAAGAATAAGATTTTTACTATGCCGCAGTTTTTGGCCAAGCGGTATAATGATACAGTGAGCACCATCATGGCGGTGATCTGGCTGCTGGTTTATGTGTTTGTAAATCTTACTTCCATTATTTATCTCGGTGCATTGGCAATTTCATCCATTGCACCCATCAGTTTTGAATGGTGTATTGCAGGGCTCAGTATCTTCTCTATTATTGTAACTCTCGGAGGAATGAAAGTAATTGGTTACACTGATGTTTTCCAGGTATTAGTGTTAATTATTGGTGGATTGGTTACTACTTATTTATCCTTAACCTTATTATCGGAGCAGTTTGGATTTGGAAAAGATATATTGAAAGGTCTTTCCGTTTTGCGTAAAGAAGCACCGGAACATTTTCACATGATCTTTGATAAGTCCAATCCACATTATATGGAATTGCCGGGACTGTCGGTTTTAATTGGGGGCATGCTGATCAATAATCTGGCTTACTGGGGATGCAATCAATACATTGTGCAACGGGCCTTGGGAGCCGATCTTCATACAGCCCGTAAAGGAATTTTGTTTGCAGCCTTTTTAAAAATGCTTGTACCGGTCATTGCTGTGCTGCCGGGTATTGCTATGTATGTGATGCACAATAACGGAATGTTCCAAACAGAAATGGCTGATGCAGGGGTTGTGAAACCTGATCATGCATATCCTACTTTAATGAATTTACTGCCTGCTGGATTAAAAGGTGTTGCATTTGCTGCATTAACAGCTGCTATCGTTGCATCACTTGCAGGGAAAGCCAACAGTATCTCCACCATTTTTTCGTTAGACATTTATAAAAAGTATTTTAACAAGAACGCATCGGAAAGAAAGCTGGTGCTTACCGGAAGGTGGGCTGTTATTATTTCGATGCTGATTGCTGCAATAGTTGCTCCTGCATTAAAATCCTTAGACCAGGCTTATCAATTCATACAGGAATATGCAGGGTTTTTCTCTCCCGGAGTGCTGGCGATTTTCCTGTTAGGAATGTTCTGGAAAAAAACAACAGCAACAGCCGGCCTGGCAGGCGCATTGCTGACGGTACCCATTTCAACAGTTTTGAAATTTCTGCCAACATGGACAAATGGAGCTTTTCCAAACTATCCTTTCTTAGACAGGATGACGATTGCTTTTTTTGCAGTAGTGATCATTATGGTAGCTATCAGTTTAATTAAACCAAAACCTGCAGGTGATACGCATGTAATTGAAATGGATACATCTTTGTTTAAAGTGTCGCCTGGATTTATTGTGGGTTCCTTTATTATTTGCGGTATACTTGCTGCATTGTATACTGTATTCTGGTAAGAAGTGAAATGCATAAGGAGAATATTATTGTAACAATAAATAGAGATTCAGTTGATGATGCAGAAATTCGAGCATACTACAAATAGAAATATTTTGAATATCAGTATCAAAATAATACTTGTTGTAATGTTTATTGCTCTTTCCAATGAAGATACCTTCAGTCAAAACCTGTTGCAGTATGTTCAGCCTTATTCCGGCACAGCATCTTCCACCACATCAGCAGCATTAAAACACAGTGAAGAAGGAAGTGAAAAAAATGCCAACACAATTCCATCTGTTGGCTTGCCATTTGGGATGACACAATGGGTTGCGCAGACAAGAACTACTGAAACAAAATGTATTCCGCCCTATTATTATAAAGACAGCTTGTTAACGGGCTTTCGGGGAACACACTGGATCAGCGGATCCTGTATGCAGGACTATGGAAGTTTTACAGTTATGCCAATTGCAGGGAAATTGAAAACAAGCAATTATGCAGTTTCGTTTTCGCATAAAAATGAAAAAGTAACGCCCGCTTATTACAAACTTGAACTGAAAGAATTTACTTCTGAGATGACTGCCTCTTTACGTTGTGGCATGATGCAGTTTACCATGAAGCAGGATGATAGTTTGTATGTGCTCCTGATGCCCAACAGTGATTATGAAAAAGGATTTATTAAAATTGACGCTGCAAAAGGAATTGTTTGGGGGTATAATCCTGTTCACCGCATTTACCAGGGTTGGGGGCAGCCTGCAGGATTCAACGGATGGTTTTATATCAGGTTTGAAAAGGCAATTGTTTCAAAGGGAACTTTCGCAGAAGGAAAAGTTTTTCGAACCGACAGTATTCAGCAGAAAAAAGGAATTGGTGCATATGCGGGCTTCAAATTAATGAAAGGCGAGAAACTAATTTTAAGAATCGGAACATCTTTCAGCAGTATGGAAGGAGCGAAGAAAAATCTGCAGAGTGAAATTGGAAATAAACAATTTAATGAAGTTTTAGAAGCAGCCAAATTGAAATGGGAAAACTCACTGTCAAAAATTACTGTACAAACTTCTGATGAAAAAGCAAAGCGTATTTTTTATACAGCCATGTATCATTCCATGCAGCACCCCCGCTTGTATAATGATGTTGATGGTACTTATCCAAAATATGCCGGAAAGAATGAGTTAATGAATGCAGGAAACAGTCCCGATAGCCATCGGGATTACTATGACGACTTTTCTATGTGGGATATTTACCGGGCGCAGTTGCCTTTGTTTGAGATCCTTGATGTTTCTAAAACAAATGATTTTGTTTTCTCCATGATTGAAAAAGGGAAGCAGGGCGGATGGTTACCTATTTTTCCCTGCTGGAACAGCTATACTTCAGCTATGATCGGCGATCATGTTACAGCATTCATTGCATCTGCTTATAACAAGGGCATCCGGAATTACAATGTGCAGGAAGCATACCAGTTGATGCGTAAGAATGCATTTACTGTTGCAAATGAAACAGATTATATAAATGGAACAGGAAGAAGAGCGATGATCTCTTATTTAAAGTACAATTATATTCCGCTTGAAGACAGTGTGCCAATTGCTTTTCATAAAAAGGAACAAATAAGCCGTACACTGGAATATACTTATGATGATTATGCACTGAGTATAGTAGCGAAGGGTTTGAAGAAAACGGAAGATTACAAAATATTATATCAACGTTCATTTAATTATCAAAAAGTATTTGATCCAACGGAGCAAATGATGAATGGAAAATATGCTGATGGAAGTTTTTATCAGCAATTAAATCCTGATAAGCGGGAAGCTTTTATAACAGAAGGTACTGCACGACAGTATACGTTTTATGTGCCGCATGATATTCCGGGATTGTCAAACCTGATGGGCAGCAGAAAGAATTTTGAAAATTCATTAGACAGCTTGTTTACAAAAAGGGAGTACTGGCATGGGAATGAACCGGGACATCAGATTCCTTATCTCTACAACTATACAGTCTCTCCATGGAAAACACAGAAAGTTGTCAGGAATATTTTACAGGAAGAATATACAGATGGGCCAGGCGGGTTGAGTGGTAATGATGATGCAGGTCAGATGAGTGCATGGTATGTTTTTGCAGCGATGGGTTTTTATCCTGTTGATCCTGTTTCAGGTGAATACCTGTTAAGTTCTCCATTATTTGATAAAGTGAGCATCATTGGAAATGCCGGAAAAAAATTCGAGATCATTTCATACAAAAAATCTGCTGGTGCAATATACATCAGCAAAGTAAAATGGAATGGGAAATTGTATAACAAGAATTTCATCACCCATGCAATGATTGCACAGGGAGGTAAATTAGAAATATGGCTGCAGCAGCAACCTTCAGATTGGGGAGCAAAAATGAATAATCAGCCAAAAGGATTGTCGGGCAAATAAAAAATGAACAGATGAAAAAGATTATCTACTTACTGATAGCAGTAACCACAGTGTTACAACTCACAGCACAAAAAGTATTTAACATCCGTACATATGGTGCAAAGGGAGATGGAATAACTAACGATGCCGCAGCTATTCAAAAAGCAATTGATGCCTGCAATAAGGCGGGAGGGGGAAGAGTACTTGTACCTGCTCCATTTACATTTATTGCAGGGCCATTCAATTTAAAATCGAATATTGATTTCCATGTGGAAGGCGGTGCAATGGTAAAAGCAAGTGCAAATGAAAAGCTCTATACAAAAAGTGCGTTCCGTACAAATCCGGGTGAAGGAAGTATCTGGATTGGCGCTGAAGATATCAAGAACCTTACGATCAGTGGCAGCGGAAAAATTGATGGAAACGGAATAGCATTCATGGGTGATGAACTGGAAGACTCCTATGTGCTGAAACCTTTCAATGTGTTTGATCCACGTCCGCATGTTCTTACAATCATTGGTGGCAACAATATCCGGATTCATGATGTGCATATTGGTAACTCAGCTTACTGGACAGTTCATTTGGTTGGTTGCAATGATGTGGTGATATCGGGAATTACATTGCTGAACAGTTTAAAAGTTAGAAACAGCGATGGTATTGATCTCGACCACAGTAAAAATGTACGGATCAGCGATTGTTATATTGAAAGCGGTGATGATTGTATTTGTATCAAGAACAGGAGAGAGTTTGAAGAGTTTGGGAAATGCGAAAATATTACAGTAACGAATTGTACCATGACGAGCCGCAGCTGTGCAATAAAGATTGGTTCAGAAAACATGGATACAATTCAGCAGGTGCTGTTTAATAACTGCATCATTAAAAACAGTAATCGAGGCGTTGGTATCCAGCATAGAGATGAAGGGGTAGTAAGAGATGTGGTCTTTTCAAACATGATCATTGAAAGTCATTTGTTCAGCGATGTATGGTGGGGAAAAGCAGAGCCAATTTATATAACAGCATATCGTAGAGCGAAAGGAAATAATAAAGATGCCAACTGGCGTTTCCCGAAAGGAGCAACAGAAGGCAGAGTGGGACAGGTGAGCAATATCACGTTCAGCAATATCAAATGCATCAGTGAAAATGGTATCTATATAAGTGGTGAATCGCAGGATAAAATTGATCATATTATTTTCGACCAGGTGGATGTTGTGATTAATAAAACAACAACACTGCCCGGAGGAGTATATGATCGCCGTCCATGTGAAGTGGATGGATTTGTAAAAGGACGCACTTCAGGTTTTTATATTGATGGTGCAGGATTGGTCAGTTTAAGAAACAGTTCTGTTCAGTGGGGAGCAAGCCGTCCCGATTATTTTGCTCATGCAATTGAAAGCAGTACCATCCGTACAATCAGTATTATCGGGTTTACCGGGGAGTCTGCAAACCCTGAAAAACTTCCGGCAGTTAAAAAGTAAAACCCATAAGAGAGTGTTGCAGATACTCAGGATGAGGAATCAGTAATGAGGGTAAATAAACATTCGTTCTAAGTAGTAGCCTTTATTTCTGTTTATAATTTCTGGAATTTGTCCGCAATCTGGAAACATGAGGATATATTAGCCTATCCAAATTCCCTCCTTATGGAAAACTTTAAAATCTTTATCGTTGAAGACGATCCCTGGTATGGCGAAATTCTTGAATACCATCTATCACTGAACCCCGATTACAGTATCACACGTTTTACTAACGGCGCAGACTGCCTGGCTAATCTTCACAAAAAGCCCGATTTAATTACAGTTGATTTTTCATTGCCTGATTTTACCGGCGATAAACTCTTTCAGAAAATCAAAGAATACAATGATGAGATTCCTGTAATTGTAATCAGCGGACAGGAAGATATTCCCGTTGCTGTAAACCTGTTGAAAATGGGAATCAAAGATTATCTCGTAAAAGACGACAACACAAAAGATTTACTGTGGAATTCAATTATCAAGATAAGGGAAACTGGAACCCTGAAAAAAGAAGTACAACAGTTGAAAGAAGAGCTTGGGCAAAAGTATTCTTTTGAAAAAAGTATTAAAGGCCGAAGCCCGGTACTGCAAAAAATATTTTCATTAATGGACAGGGCTGCCAAAACAAATATCAATGTTTCAATTACCGGCGAAACAGGAACAGGTAAAGAAGTGGTTGCTAAAGCAATTCATTTTAACAGTGAGCGGAGAAAGAAAAATTTCGTTACTGTTAATATGGCTGCCATTCCAAAAGAACTGATCGAAAGTGAATTATTCGGTTATGAGAAAGGTGCATTTACCGGAGCCATTGCCCGCAAAGCAGGCAAATTTGAAGAAGCAAATGGCGGCAGTATTTTTCTTGATGAAATAGCGGAGCTTGATCTTAGTCTGCAAAGTAAACTGTTGCGTGTGTTGCAGGAAAGGGAAGTAACCCGTGTTGGCGGCAACGAGTTAGTAAAATTAGATGTGCGTCTATTAATAGCAACTCATAAAAATCTTGCTGAAGAAGTTAAAAAAGGAAATTTCAGGGAAGATCTTTTTTACCGCATCATGGGTTTACCTATTGATTTACCTCCCCTTCGTGAAAGAGGCAATGATGTGTTACTTCTTGCCAGGCATTTCGTTGATGAATTTACCCGTGATAATAAAATGAACAGCATCAGCATCAGTGAGGATGCAAAAGACAGACTGATGCGTTACAATTATCCCGGTAATATCAGGGAACTGAAATCTATTATTGAACTGGCAGCAGTGATGTGTGATGGAAAAGAAATCAGGTCAAATGATATCAGCTATTCATCTGTAAATGCCGACCAGGTTTTTATGACCGAAGAAAAAACACTGAAGCAATATACAGCCGACATTGTAAAGCATTTTCTAAAAAAATACGATAATCATGTAATAGAAGCTGCTGATAAACTTGGTATTGGCAAAAGCACTATCTATAAAATGATTCAGCAAAAAGAAATCAGCTTTTAATCTTATGAAAACTGCACTCCTGCAATTAACAGAAGACCGATGGATCACCGATAGCTCTGTTGATTTAACTGAAACCGAAAAGGCTCAGCTGGTGATCTGTTTTGGTTCAAGTCAAAAATTAACCGATAGCGATATCTACAAGAAAGTGAGTGAAAAATTTCCACATGCTGAAGTTGCCATGTGCAGCACAGCAGGAGAAATATTTCACAATAAAGTACAGGACGATTCTTTTATTGCAGTGGCTTTGAGATTTGATGATACATCAATTCATACGGCCTCTGTTAATATTGCTGATTTTAGTAACAGTTTTGATGCGGCTGTGGCTCTTGTTCATAAATTATCCAAAGAGGAACTGACTGGCATTTTAATATTTTCTGATGGAAGTATGGTGAATGGCAGTGAACTCGTAAAGGGGTTAAACAGCGCTGCAGATAAAAATGTTTTGATCACCGGCGGCCTTGCAGGTGATGGTGCAAATTTCAAATCAACTCTTGTTGGTTTAAATAAACAACCTGCAGTAGGCAATATTATAGCCATCGGATTTTATGGAGATAAAATAGTGATGACTCATGGTTCACAAGGGGGGTGGGACTCTTTTGGCCCTGAAAGAGAAGTAACAAAATCAGAAGGAAATGTTTTGTTTGAAATTGATGGAAAGCATGCTTTAGATCTCTATAAAAAATATCTCGGTTCTGATGTTGACAATCTGCCGGGCTCAGCTTTACTATTTCCACTTGCAGTTACGTTACCCGGAAGCAGCCAGGCAGTGAGCAGAACAATTCTTTCCATTGATGATGATCACAGCAGTATGACTTTTGCAGGCGATATTCCTGAAGGTGCTAAGGTGAGATTTATGAAAGCGAACTTCGATAAACTTACATCAGCTGCATCTACTGCTGCACAAAATACAATCAGGCCCGAAAATGGCCATTCTGTTTTTGCTTTACTTGTCAGTTGTGTAGGCCGCAAACTCATTCTCAGCAGCCGTATTGATGAAGAAGTGGAAGCTGTTCAGGAAACTCTTGGAATGAATACACTGATTGCCGGCTTTTATTCTTATGGTGAAATATCTCCTTTTAATGATGGCGGAAGCTGCCAGCTGCATAATCAAACTATGACCATTACTTCTTTTTATGAACATGCATAAGTTATTAAAAAAACAGATCGGTAAATATCTTCCGGAAGATTTAAAAGATCATGCCGGTATTGAAAAGCTTTTAACTGCTATCAATGATTCTTATAATGCTTTTGATCGTGACAGGGAATTGGCCGACAGGGCTTTTCATATCAGTGAAGAAGAGTACATTGAAATAAATAATCGGCTGAAGCATGAAATTGATGTTAAACATAAATCAGTTGAAAAAATAAAAGAAACCATTGGAATTATTACTGGGGATGAGAAAAGTAATAATTCAGATGATTTACTCTTGATTACCAGGTACCTGAATCAGCAGGTAAATAAGCGAAAGGATGCAGAACTTGTTTTCACATCACTCATCACCAATATGCAGAGTGCTGTTTTACTGGAAGATGAAAACAGGCATATTGTATTTACGAATCAGCATTTTTGCGACATGTTTGGCATTCCTGTATCACCTGTTAGTTTGCAGGGAGTTGATTGCAGCGGCAGTGCAGAGCAGAGCAAACAGTTATTTAAAGATCCCGAAGCTTTTGTTTCAGGGATTAACAAAATACTTTCTGAAAAGAAACTTGTTACCGGTGAAATACTGGAACTGATTGATGGAAGAATTTATGAGCGGGACTATATTCCTATTTTTTTGCAGGATAAATACAAAGGACATTTCTGGAGCTATACAGATGTAACTGCCAATAAATTAGCACAGAATGCAATTGAAAAAAGTGAACGCACTAACAGGCAAATCATGAATGCGGCATTAGACGCTATTGTGATTATTAATGAGAATGCTGAGATTACCTATTGGAATCCGCAGGCAGAAAAAATCTTTGGCTGGAAGGAATATGAAATTATTGGAAAGAAGCTTACTGAAACAATTGTTCCGAAGGCAATCCGTGGCGATCATGATCGTGGAATGGATCATCTTAAGGCAACGGGTAAAGGTCCGGCATTAAACAGGATTCGGGAAGAAATTGCGGTTGATAAGTATAACCGTGAATTCCCGGTAGAGCTTTCGATGGTTCAGATAAAGCAGGAAGACAATACTTTTTTCTGCGGGTTTATCAGAGACATTTCGGAACGAAAAAAATCAGAAGAGGATTTGAAACGTTTATCGTTGGTGGCAAGCTCAAATAACAGCGGTGTATTATTTACTGATGTTAATGGCAAGATATTCTGGGCAAATGAAGGGTATGTGAAAATGACCGGTTATCAGCTTAATGAAATTATTGGCAAAACTCCTATAGAACTGAATCAGGGTACGTTAAGCGATTCGAATGTGATCAGCAATATGCGGAATGCATTTTATAATGGCAATTCTTTTGATGTTGAAATTATTCATTACCGTAAGGATGGAAGTTGGTATTGGGGGCGTTCGAAAGGACAGCCTATTAAAGATGAAAGTGGAAAGGTATTGCAATACTTTGCTATAATGGAGGACATCACAAAAGATAAAATTCAGCAGGAAGAACTCCAGGTATTGTCCTCCATTGCTGCACAGAATACAAATGCCGTTACAATATGCGACAGTGAAGGAAAAGTGGAATGGGTGAATGCCAGTTTTGAAAAAATGACAGGTTATACGCTCGATGAAATTAAAGGGCACAAGCCCGGTGATTTTTTACAGGGAAAAGATACGAATCCTGAAGCTATTGCTTATTTAAGAAAGCAAATACATTCCGGCGAACCCTTCAGTTGTGAAATTATCAATTATCATAAATCAGGAACTCCTTACTGGCTTCGAATTCATGGACAGGCAATGAAAAATGCACAAGGTGAAAGTATCAGGTTTTTTGCCATTCAGGAAGATATCAGCATTGAAAAAGAATCAGCAGAAAAAGTACGGGAAGCAGAACAGCTGTGGCAATTTGCATTGGAAGGAGCTGGTGATGGTGTATGGGAATATGATCTTGAAAACAGGATCTCTTTTTACTCACAGCAGTACAAACAAATGCTGGGATATGAAGAACATGAATTTAAAAATGAGTCATCCGAATGGCTGAGCCGCATACATCCCGATGATATCAGTATGATTGAGCAAACGAATAAAGACTATGCAGAAGGAAAGATTTCTTCACATCACCGAGAATACAGGATCAGGCACAGAGATGGGCATTATTTATGGATACTCGACCGGGGTATGGTAATTAAATACCAGGATAACGGAATGCCAAAATTACTGGTTGGCACGCACACCAACATTTCCCATATTAAACAAACAGAAGAAGAATTATCTCAAAGAGCAAAACAGTTTAAATCACTTGCTGAAAATACTCCCGGTGTAATTTATGAGTATGAAATAAGAAAGGATGGGACAGAAGGGTTACGTTACCTCAGCCCGAGCATTGAAAAAATATTTGGGATTAAGTCGGATGATTATTTTCAGTTAAAAAAATTCGTTCATCCTGAAGATGCAGCAAGAATTAAAGCAAAGACCAAACATTCAAAGGAAACGTTGGAACCATATCATGATGAATCAAGATTAATCGTTCCTGGCCGTGGCATCATCTGGCGTTCGGTTACTTCCTCTTTTTCTTACTATACTCCTGAGGGATCAGCTGTTTTCACAGGATTTATGCTGGATATAACTGAACGGAAAAATATAGAGCAGGCTTTAATGGCAAGAGAAGAAAAGTACCGAAGTATTATTGCCAACATGCATTTGGGTTTGCTTGAAGTTGATACAGAGGAAAAGATTTTATTTGCCAACCATAGCTTTTGTGAAATGAGCGGTTACAGTCTGGAAGAGTTGATGGGCAAAAAGGCATCTGAATTGTTTTTACGTGAGGAGAACAATGAGGCGATGGAAACAAGAAATGAGATGCGGAAAAAAGGACACTCCGATGCCTATGAAATTTGTGTAAAGAATAAACGGGGAGAAATAAAATGGTGGCTGATCAGCGGCGCTCCACGATTTAATGATGAGGGAGAATTGGTTGGTTCAATTGGTATTCATTTAAATATTACTGCTCAAAAAGAACAGGAGTATGAATTATTAGATGCAAGAAAGCAGGCAGAATCTTCTGCTACTGCCAAACAAACTTTTCTTGCAAATATGAGTCATGAAATACGCACTCCAATGAATGCCATTCTCGGTATGAGCCGGCAATTGCAAAAAACGGAGCTTGATGAAAAGCAACATCTCTATCTGCAAACAATTAATGAAGCCGGTGAAAATCTGTTGGTGATTATTAATGATATTCTTGATATTTCAAAAATTGAAGAAGGAAAATTGAACCTCGAACGGATCGGTTTTCAGCTGAGCGATGTGATTAACAGGGCTATGCAGGTAATGCGTCACCGCACAGAAGAAAAAGGACTGAAACTTATATCTTCTTTCGATGAAAAAATTGCAGGAATACTTTTGGGTGATCCTTACCGTCTCAACCAGGTTTTACTAAACCTGTTAAGTAATTCCATTAAGTTTTCTGAAAAAGGAACTGTGAGTATTCATTGCAAATTAATCGGCGAAGGAATCAGTAAACAGATAATACAGATTTCTGTAACCGACAATGGAATAGGAATGGAAAAAGAATTCCTCGATAATATTTTTCAAAGTTTTACCCAGGAAGATCGATCTGTTAGCCGTAAGTATGGCGGAACAGGGCTTGGCATGTCAATATCAAAGCAACTGGTAGAATTGATGGGAGGCGAAATAAAGGTAGAAAGTGAAAAGGCTGTGGGTACGTCTTTTATAATAACCATTCCGTTTACGGTTGGTGAAATGAGCGACTTGCCATTAAAGGAAATAAAAAATACTGACAGCCGAATTCTAAGGGACAAAAAGATCCTGCTGGTTGAAGATAATGAAATGAACAGGATGGTGGCTACAACAGCATTATCCCATTATGGAGCAATGATTACAGAAGTGGTAAATGGAGCTGATGCAGTTGAAGCAGTCAGAGAGATCCGTTATGACTTAATCTTAAT
Source organism: Lacibacter sp. (assembly GCA_040081135.1). Taxonomy (GTDB): domain Bacteria; phylum Bacteroidota; class Bacteroidia; order Chitinophagales; family Chitinophagaceae; genus Lacibacter. The sequence goes on from JBEBHT010000024.1 coordinate 14,131, forward strand.
GGATATGCAGATGCCGGTTATGAATGGACTGGAAGCTACAGTAGTAATCCGTAAGGAACTGAAGTCGGATATTCCCATCATTGCGCTTACTGCCAATGCAATCAAAGGCGAGAACGATAAGTGTATTGAAGCAGGAATGAATGGATACATCTCAAAGCCATTTGTTGAAGAAGAACTTGTGAACCTGATGGCAAAATGGCTTGGTGTTAATGAAGTGCAGGTAAAAGAAAGTAATACAGTGGTTAGTGATGAGTTGTATGATTTATCCAAAATCAGGGAAATCAGCAGGGGTAACGATGTTTTTGTAAAAAAGATGATTGCATTATTTGTTGATCAGGTTCCTTCATCAATGAACGAAATACATGCTGCATTTCAGCGGAATGACTTTGCCATTATTAAAGCGGTGGCCCACAGAATTAAACCTTCAATTGATAATATGGGAATCAGTTCCCTGAAAGATGAGATCCGGAAAATAGAAACAATGGCATTGGAAAACCGGCATTCAAAAGATCTTACATTCCTTATTCAAAAGGTTGATGTTACTTTGAAAAAGGTAGTTGACAAGTTAAAGTCTGAGCCGGTATAAAGTCAATTTTTGCTGTATCATCTGCAGGTGAAAAAATGCTATTTCTTTTTTGCAACGCACATCCAGTCCCATGGATAAGGCTCAGTAAGCCATTTAGGTGGATTGTTGAATTCTGTTTTCCAGGTGTAATTTATTTTTTCAACCTGTTCAACGGCAAAGCCTTCTAATGTAAGCAATAACTCCAGTTCTTCTTTCAGGTAATGTTTGGTAGGTACATTGTCAATATCTGTTACACCCTGTTTTATATTTTTTGCAAGAGCGAATGCTTTTTCAACTGATTCTATTTTTTCCTTATTATCATCATCAACATTCCAGCGGTTGGCAATGATGTTGGTATAAAGTTTTGATTCAAGAGATGGAACCACGAGTATAAGATAACCTTCCTTATTTAAACAAATATTTAGCGCCTGGAAAAAGTTGATACGCTTTTTGAGGTTATCTGTAAGGATGGCATTAATACAAACCGCAACATCGCAGGGAGTAACAGTAAGTGTATCAGCGCTCATGTCCATCCGCTGGTAATCAACATTCGTATAGTCTTTACATTTTTCCTTTGCCAGTTCAAGGTTAATGGCAGAAATGTCCGTTGCAATAACCTGTTTAAAAGCGGTTGCTAACAGCGGTATCCATTTGCCGATGGCGCAACCAATATCTGTAACTGTTTTCTCTTTGGAAGCTACCTGCTCAATAGCAGTAACAATTTTACCCGACTTGTCGTTTTGTAACACATCAAATATTTCCACATTATAGTTCGGTGCAATGCGTTCCCAGTATTTCCTGTCCATGTATTGTATTGGTTAGTGAGGCAATGAAAACGGTTTAAAGATAATTATTTTTGTTTCAGAAGAAATCAACTGGCACTATCTTTAATGTAAAATCATTTTCAGGCTATTAAAAATAGTTAGTAATAATACAGAAGATAAATGAATGAGATTATTATACGAATTGCAAACCCGGATGATGCAGAGCTGATTGCAGAAATGAGCCGCATCACGTTTTATGATGCTTTTGCAAAAGACAATTCAAAAGAAGACATGGACTTCTTTTTGAATGAACAGTTTACTAAAGCTGCATTGAAAAAAGAAGTGGAAGAAGCTAACGGTATTTTTATGCTGGCTTATGTAAATAATGATGCGGCTGGTTATGCAAGAATGCGTTTAAAAAACAGCGAGAACATTTTAGCGGAAGAAAGTGCAATTGAAATTGCACGCATTTATGCAATGCCATCAGCAATCGGGAAAGGAGTGGGGAGTGCCTTAATGCAGAAGTGTATTGATGTTGCAGCAGAACAAAATAAAACAGTAATCTGGCTTGGTGTTTGGGAAAAAAATGAACGGGCTATTGCCTTTTATACCCGTTGGGGATTTAATAAATTCAGTGAACACAGCTTCCTGCTGGGCAGTGATTTGCAGACTGACTGGCTGATGAAGAGAACTGTAGTTCTGCCTTAACTCATTGATTTTCTGTTGAACAACTGTTAAAAAAGGTCAGGCAATTTGAAAATTTGAGGCAGAAACAATGAAATTGCCGAAAAAGCGTTTTATCTTGTACGTTACTGTTCATTCATCCATTAAAAACCAATAACCATGAGACGTTTTGAAAAAACCCAGGCAGTATACAGCCGAAAAGACATTCCACTGATTGTGTTCCTGATCTTTTTTACACTGGCAGTTATTATCAGTATAAAATTCAACGCATAAAATTTAGCTGAGCTGCAGAATTCAAGCAAGCTGGTTTGAGCCGGGGTTTCCCTGGTTACTCTTTCTTTAATACGATTTTCTGGCCTTCATCTTTTTTGATGAGTTCAAAACTGGTTGCCACTTCATTATATTGAAGGGCAGGTATAACATGTTTGTTCAGGGTTAGTTGTGTTATTACTTTCAATTCATCTCCGGTTTCGTTTATCTGAACTTCATTTTTATAGAAAACGAACGTGTTTTTAATTTCTTTCAGAGAAGGAAGATTTTCTTTCTTAAAATTGCCGGGTAATTTATAAAAAGTTGAATCAGATTTTACGTAAGGGAAGTCGAACAGGTATTCAAATTTTCTTGTTTCTGCTGGCTTGATTGTTTCATCATTCAGCTTGTATTGCCGCAGAGGAAAAAAATGTTTTGCTCCGGCTTTAAAATCAAAAAACTGGCGGTATCCCATATTAAGTTGTACTACATGCCCATCAGCTGAATCGCTTACAATTTTTAATTCATATTCATCGGGGGCTTTATATCCAAACGCATTCACCAGTGCTTTTTTAGTATCATCTTTTGATTTTGAATCAGTATAGCCGTAGATATACTCCCAGAATTCGCCTGATACAAAAATGCGGCTTTTCACAAGCGCACTGCCATCGTCAAACAATTCGACATTTGTTTTTGCCAGCCATTTGTTATCTGAGCTTTTACTTACAGGTGTATTCACCAGAACTCCACCGTTTTCAGTAATCAGCAGTGCATTCCTGTTTTCAGTAAAAGGCCCAAGTTTACCTGGTGCTGTTAACTTTGAAGTACACTCAAGCCAAACACTGTCCTTTCTCAGCGGAACACATACAATAATATGGTTTGATTTATTTGAAATAAACAAAGGGTCAAAGGGTATATAATCTTTTCCTGCATATATGCTTGCTGTATAAGATTTAATGCCAACTGCACTAAGAATATGTTTCATGTAATTGGATAAAGCTTTACAGTCACCATACTTCTTCTTTTCAACAAAAGAAGCCGGGAATGGCTTGAGTCCCCCTATGCCATAAGCAATAAAAACATAGCGGGTTTCTTTTTGCATGTATTTGTATAAAATCCCAATCTTTTCTTCCTCTGTAGCTGCATCTTTTACCAATGATTTAAAGAAGTCCATTTCTTTCTCTGTGAAGGGATTCTCTTCAGTATAAAACGGGAAGCGCCACTTACCGAAATCGACCCAGTTCGCCATTGTTCCGGGATAACCGTCGTAATTAAAATATAATGGTGATACATCAATTCGGGGAATATATACCGAACGACCGGCTGATCCCGGTTCGTTCTTTAAAACAGGTTGATTCTTTATTTCCCATGTATAGACCTTGTTTTCATTAGCTGTTGTAATTACAGGTTCAATAGATGTGTTGTATGCTTTATACTTGATTTGATTGCTGCTGTTGGTTGAGATAGTATAACGGCTTGTCATTAAAGATTCTTTTGTGTTTCCGAAATACCATTCGGGCAGATCAACATATCCGGAATAGTTAACTGTATAATCCACTTCAATTGTGCAGGGTAATCCCGGAACCGGGAATGAAAGATTATACATCTTATCATCTGAAGCAAGTGTAGTTTCGCTTAACATCCCTTCTAGTGCGAAGTCTTTCTTTTTATAAGTTTTTATTTCGAACCCCAAATCATTATACACTTTTACTGATACTTCATCCAGTTTCTTCATTTTGTCTACATGGATATTTATTTTAGAATGCTCTAACCCGGTTTTTGTTAAAACTGTAACAATACGATGTTCTCTTATGGACATTTTTGAAGGGGACTGAATTGAAATGTTCATTTCATCCAGTCTGAATACCGCATCAGCATCTTTCTTTAAACTGTCGGGTATTGTCAACGACGAATAAGTAAGTAAGCCTTGTGAAAAAACGATTTGCTGAATGAAAATGAAGAGGACAGTAAGGAGGTTTCTCATGGTTTTGGTTTGGCTTTTTTCTTAAATACAATCTGCTCATTTAACCGTTCAAACAGTTGTGCATAAAACTCTTTAAAATCAGGATATTCATCTGCGTAGTAAGTAGGACGTTTTATTTCCAGTGTAATACGGAAGGAAATGCTGTTCTCATTTTTCTGCATGAAACGCTGCAGCACAATACTTGTATCAGGCATGATCATTTTAATATTCTTTGGCAGTTCTTCCGGTTCCATATTTTCAGGAAAGCGAATAGTGGAAACAATGGTGTAATACTGGGTGAAACCGAATTCAACATCTGTAAACCGCTGATCAGAAAGAAATTCATTCTTTTCCAGTTCCAGCAGGAAGTTAGGTGAATAGAAAAAGTAATCACCGCTGGCGTTAAGTTGTGTATTGAATTTTACCTGATTTTCAAGAGGGAGAGAATCATTGTCATCATTTTTTACAGACAAGGAATCGAATTTGAATTCAGGATGCGGTTCAGAAAAATATTCGGTCAGATATTTTTCTTTGCCTTTATTGAGTGAAGAGAGACGTTGATTTTTTGCATATTCATAGGCCAGCAGGTAAGCCGACCCTTTCAACATTCCTTTTTCATCCAGATCTGCTGACATGGAAGCATTGATTCTGAACCGATGTTTTGTATCAGCAAGAGAAATAAAGCCGGCTTTTGTTTTATCTACAATATACCCTTCGGTAAACTGAACATCCCAAGGAACCATAAATGCAGGGTTATGAGGATTACTTGCATCCAGTATATAACGGTTGCCATCTAATTCTGTTTCTACATACACATTGTTAAACTGGTAAATAAAAGGGTAAAAAGGATTGATTTTGCCATTTTCTCTTGTACTCACAAGCATTGGGTAAGCATTTATTCCTGCATCTCTGAGTAAATTCACTACCAGCAGGTTCATGTCTGCACTGTTTCCGGAATGCTTTTCCAGTGCAGTTTTCAATCCCCTGGAAGAGTACCTTCTATTTTCTCCGTTCCAGGCTACGTTCTTCTTTACATAATTATAAACCGCAAGGATCTTTGCGTAGTCAGATGTTAACTTCTTAAGTTCATCTTCCAGCGGTAAATTTTTCAGGATGTTTTTTTTCAACTGTAAACCGAAATCTTCATCATCCAGCAATTGTTGATTCAGTTGCGTCCATGTAGTTAAAATGGGTTGATTGTTGATTGATCTTAGCTGGAAATCTATGCGCTGTAAATAATCCTTTGCACAGCTCATGTACGGCTCCCTGTCAAGACCGGGAATATCCGTCATGACAAACCGTTTTGTATTGTTAATCCCTTCAACTGATTCTTTTACTGGAAGAGTGCGTTTCACCTGGTAAGTGAACTCAAGCATAGAGGGGATGGTTACATTGTATTCACTGTATCTTACTGGAAGGCTGCGTTGAAAAATCCAGTCTTCAATTTCTATATAATTTGTTTTGGAGTGATCGTACTTGTATTCAATAACACTCCCCACTTTTACATTCGGCAGTGTAAAAACCGCCATATCATAATTTTCATCAACCCGCTGCTCCATCACCGACTTTCTTTCCAGCTTTGTTCTTTCAACTTCGCCTTTTTCATTAAGGTTGTAAGTATAGCCGTCAATGCCTCCAATTTTTTGGCGATTGTTTTTTGAGTAATAGGGAAGACGCACATTTGCCAGTTCAAGTCCTTTTTCATTCAAAATCTTAATGCGTATCCGGTAACTTGTTTCGTTCACAAAGTTTGATGAACTGATAAAATAGTTTACTTCACCATAATCAATAAGGTATTCTGCCACAGCAGATTTATCGTAGCTGCATTCTTTGTATTCAAGATCAGCTTTGTCAATTTTGCCAAACGAGGGGATTTTTTGAGCAATTAAACCTGAGTGATAAAAAAACAGAAATAACAGGCACAGGAGGGTTCGCATGATGCAGTGTTTTTGGTTTGTGCAATAATAGAGCAGCCACACAAGAATACCAATGATTCCATCAAAAAAAAATCCCCTTTAGTTTTAAAACTAAGGGGGATTACTTATTCATAAAATCGATGATTAATACTGTTCCAGCCCGCTGAAGAAAAAGCTTCCTTCAATTTCAGCATTTTCATCACTGTCGCTTCCGTGTACCGCATTTTCGCCAACTGAAGCTGCATAGAGCTTACGGATGGTTCCTTCATCGGCTTTTGCCGGATCGGTTGCACCGATCAGTGTGCGGAAATCTGCCACTGCGTTATCTTTTTCAAGTATGGCTGCAATAATTACTCCACTGCTCATAAAATCTACCAGTTCACCAAAAAAGGGTCTTGCCTTGTGAACAGCATAGAATTCGCCCGCTGTTTCGGTAGAAAGTTTGGTTTGCTTTAAAGCCACCACACGAAAGCCGGCCTTGATGATTTTGTCTAAAATAGCACCTGCATGACCGTTTTTCATGGCGTCAGGTTTGATCATTGTAAACGTACGATTGCTCATAGTATTCTTTGTTTTTTGCGCCGCAAAGATAGGGAAGATGAGAGAAGGGTAAGTAGAGGAATTTGTGTTTTGTAATTTGGAATTGGGAATAGTGCGGTAAGGGAAGAAGTCCATACCTCATGTATCCAGGCAAATTCCTGACTCCCAACTCCCTCTTTTCCCCTACATTTGCAGCCGCCCGATATGCAAGCAATCAACGAATTATATCCCTTACTGCACAGTCCCGGAAAAGTGGTTATCACCACCCATCAAAAGCCCGATCCCGATGCTATGGGTTCGTCTTTGGGATTATATCATTTATTAGTTCAGCTTGGTCATACCGTTCAGGTTATTTCTCCCACCAACTGGGCTGCTTTTTTAAACTGGATGCCCGGTTGTGATAATGTACTCAATTACGAAACGAATATTGATAAGTGCAATACCATCTTAAATG
>JBEBHT010000301.1:0-5106 GCA_040081135.1 Lacibacter sp.
TCGCTGAAGAAGCAATACAACAGTAACTATGTTTTAAAAGGGATCAACCTTTCCATTGATGCCGGTCAAATTGTAGGTTATATTGGTCCCAACGGAGCAGGGAAGAGTACCACGATTAAAATCCTCACCGGCATTATTGGTGATTTTGAAGGTGATGCAACTTTAATGGGTCTTGATGTTAGAAAGAATCCGATTGAGATAAAGCAGAAGATTGGTTATATACCTGAACAGGCAGCATTGTATGATGTACTTACGCCAATCGAATACTTACGTTTTGTTGGAAAGCTGTACCAGATGGAAGATGCGGTGATTGAAAAAAAATCAATGGATTTACTGCACCTGTTTGAATTAAGTGATAAAGCAAAATCCAGAATGAATGGCTACAGTAAGGGCATGAAACAAAAAGTATTGCTCATCAGCGGCTTAATACATAACCCAGAAATCATTTTTTTAGATGAGCCTTTAAGCGGATTAGATGCTAATGCTGTGATTTTAGTGAAAGAGATTTTGGCACAGCTGAAGCAAAGCGATAAAACCATTTTCTATTCGTCCCATATTATGGATGTGGTTGAAAAAATCAGTGACCGCATTATTATCATCGACAAAGGGGAAGTAATTGCCGATGGCAGTTTTGAAACACTGAAAGACAATGCACATGCAGGATCACTTGAAAAAATATTCACTTCACTTACAGGCGGATCAGAGTTACATCAGAATACAGCCGGACTATTTATCGATATTTTAAAAAGCTAAGCATGGACAAACTGATTCTGAAATTCGTTTTATTCTGCTCCAAAATTTTAATCAGGCAGGGCGTTGATTTTGAACGGCTGAAAATTATTGCTGAAACAAAAGTACTGATGGATCGCCGCAGGGTTTACATGAACTGGAAACAAAACCAGCAAAAAGAAAACAGTAATCCACTGTTGATGACGTTGATCATCTATGCCTTTTTTGGTTTGTTTATCGGCATCATGGTCTTTACATTAGATTCATTGGTTCTGAATATGGTGTTCATTCATGGCTATGTATTGTTCATGATGGCTATGACGATGATCACTGATTTCAGTTCGGTATTACTTGATACAACCGATAACCAGATTATTTTACCCAAACCTGTCAACAGCAAAACCTTGTTTGTGGCAAGACTGGTTCACATATTAGTGTACCTGCTGCAGTTCACTATTGCCTTAGCAATTTTCCCCATCATTTTTATTTTCATCAAGTTTGGAATACTCACCGGCATTGCCTGTATTGCAACAATTTTACTGACTGTAGCATTTGCAGTGTTTATCACCTTTCTTTTATATGCTTTGATCCTGCGTTTCAGCAATGAACAAAAGATAAAAGATATCGTTGGGTACTTTCAAATTTTCATGACGATCTTCTTTGCGGTGGGCTTCCAGGTTATACCACGGCTCATCAATTTAGATCAGCTCACCGCCAACTTTCAACTGCATTGGTACTCCTATTTTTTACCGCCTGTGTGGATGGCTCTTACTTTGGAAGCTGTCAATCAATTCAATTTTGATTCTATTCATTTAATAATGATTTTCTGTGCTGTGGTATTACCTGTCTTTACTTTTTGGCTGATGATTAAATACCTTGCTCCTTCTTTTGCAGGTAAGCTGGCATCCATGAATTCAGATAGTGGCGACAAGAAAAATGTATCAGATACAACTCCTCAGTCAGCAAGTATTTCTGAAAAGCTTTCACCGATATTCTGCAGTTCAAAAACTGAACGGGGCAGTTTTGAAACAGTATGGAAAATAACCGGCAGAGACAAGGGTTTTAAAATGCAGTTTTATCCCAGTCTTGCTTATATCTTTATTTTCATCTTCATCTTTGTATTTAAAAGCGGGAAAGATGCAATGACTTTGTGGAATAATTTATCAACGACAAAGATGTTCCTGTTTTTCATTTATCTGCCCATGTTCAGTATTGCAGGCAGCATGGCTTTTATTACAACGAATGAAAATTTCCAGGCTTCTTGGATATACCAGTCAACACCGGTAGCAAAGCCGGGCCATTTAATCAGCGGCGGATTAAAAACAATCGTTGTAAAATTTTTTATGATCATCTATGTCCTCATGTTTGCTTTTGCATTATATGTATGGGGCATTTCAATTGTTGACGATTTTATACTTGGCTTTTTCAATAATATGCTGCTTTTCTTATTAATGACAAACCTCTCAGATCATTACCTGCCGTTTTCAAGACAATTGAATACAAAGCAGCAAACAGGGAAATTTGTACAAACATTATTACAGATGCTGTTGATTGGAGCACTTGTTGGCTTGCATTATTTAGTAACCGGAAACAACTGGCTTCCATTAGTCTTACTTCCATTTTCTGCTGCGGGTTGTTACCTGTTGCTGAAACGAATTCAAAACTTAGACTGGCTGAAAATTTCTTTCTGATATGTCTGTAAACGTTACCACATACAACGAAATAAAAACTGAACTCTCTCAAAATGCAGTGAGCTTAGTTGCCGTAAGTAAAACAAAACCGGTTGAAGATATTCTTGAGCTGTATGAACTTGGTCAACGGGATTTTGGTGAAAACTATGTACAGGAGTTAGTGGATAAACAGGCTTTACTTCCAAAAGATATCCGCTGGCATTTCATTGGTCATCTGCAAAGCAACAAAGTGAAATACATTGCTCCCTTTGTGCATTTGATTCATGGCGTAGACAGTTTGAAACTGCTGAAGGAGATCAACAAAGAAGCAGGAAAAAACAACCGTGTAATTGATGTATTGCTGCAGGTATATATTGCACAGGAAGAAACCAAGTTTGGGCTGGATGAAGAAGAATTGAATATGATAATTAGCCAATATGCTGATATGCTAATGCCAAGCATAAGAATTTGTGGGTTGATGGGTATGGCAAGTTTTAGTGAGGATTCAGAAAAGGTGAGGGGAGAGTTTAAATATTTGAAAACTCTTTTTAGCAAGTACGCTTCACTATCCACTATCCACTATCAACTATCAACTCTTTCCATGGGTATGAGCGGTGATTATAAAATAGCTGTTGAAGAAGGAAGCACAATGGTGCGGATCGGCAGTTTACTGTTTGGCGCAAGAGGCTGATTACTTCTTTTTTCTGAAGACAAAATAGAGCACTACTAAAATTCCAACTACAAGCAGTAGTGGAATCATATATAACTGAAAAGCATTTTCTTTTACTATTTCTTTCCTGTCTGCTGCGCTGATCTTATTCACCCTCACTTCATTTTTATCATTGTATTCCATCACCCAGAAATCGCCGTTAGGTGCAACCAATCCGCTCACCGGCTTCCAGTTACCAACTGATTTATAAACGGTGATGATGAACTTACTCTTTTCAATCTTTTTAATCACACTGCCTGTTGCGATGTAGAGATTCTTTTTGTTATCGCTCCAGATGCTCATGATGGAATGTGCGTCGGCTTTACCAGTTACATCAGCAATGTCTTTTATATACAGTTCAATGGAATCTTTTTCCGGGAACCAATAGAGATCAGCACCGTTATTAAAATACAGATCACCTTTTTCTGTTAAATGCAGACGACCGATAGATTGAAAAGATTTTGAACCGAGTAATGTTTTTTTACCCGCAGTATCAATCTTCCAGAAGTTGGAAGGAATACTTTTTTCAATATAATATATATTGCCTGCAGCATCTCTTGTAAAGCTGTTCCACTCAGGGAAACCGGCAGTACTATCCTTTACTTTTGTTATCTCTCCATTTGCTGAACGGCGCCAGAGATAATGCGACCAGGTATTTGTCTTTTCACCGTTAAACCATAAATGTTCGCCCCAGAGCTGATCATTTTTATCCATATGCAGTTCATGCGAATGTACATTGGGCACAGCAATGGATTTACTGCCATCGGGTTTGATCATCCATATTTGTGAAAGATCCGTATAAAAAAGATTGCCCTTGCTGTCCATCACAATCCCAACACCCGGATCAGCCATCAGGTTGAGTGAAACCAGTACAAAGAATACAAGAAGGATTGATTTACGCATAAGGATCTTTTTTACAAAAGTAAAAGAGCTGTCCGTATAAGGAACAGCTCTTCAAAAAATATTCGTTCATTATCTTATTTCTTTGCCTTTCCGTAATCGAATACAAGATTACAAAATGCTTTTACACCAACATCCAGCATACTGTCATCAATAACAAAATCGGGTGTATGATGACCTGTTGGCTTTGCGCCTTTTGGCATTCCTCCAAGATTGAAAAAGAAAGCAGGAGCTTTTTCTCCAAAGAAAGAAAAGTCTTCAGCACCGGTTGTCCATGTGCCTTCACTTACATTCTCTGCACCGGCAGCTGTTTGCAGGGATGGAATCATGGAGCTTACAAGTGAAGGAGTGTTATAAGTAACAAGGGTTTTGTTATCAATCGTTACTTCAGCAGTGGCACCAAATGCTTCAGCAATATTCATTGCAGTGCGGCGGATTTTTTCATGTACATCTTTCTGCATATTTCCATCGAGTGTACGGATCGTGCCGCTGAAACTTACTTCTTCCGGAATAATATTTTCTCTTACACCGCCCATGAACTTACCGACAGTAATAACAACAGGTGCCTTGGTTAAATCTTCTGAACGGCTGACAATCGTCTGCAATCCACTGATGATTTGTGAGGATATCATGATGGGATCAATGCCGCTCCACGGTGCAGAACCATGAGCGCCTTTACCTTTTACTTTAATCGTAAACCAATCGCTGCTGGCCATGAATGAACCACTTTTGTATTTGATCTTTCCTATTTCCAACCCTGCTGAAATATGCAAACCAAAAATGGCATCTACTTTTGGATTATCCATTACACCTTCTTTCACCATTAACGGAGCGCCACCTTCTTCAGTACCGGGAGGTCCTTCTTCAGCCGGCTGAAAAATAAATTTCACTGTACCGGGAATATCTTTTTTCATGGACGCAAGTACTTCAGCAGTACCCATTAAAATAGCAGTATGCGTATCATGTCCGCAGGCATGCATCACAGGAACCTGCTGTCCCAGATAATCTGCAATTACATTTGATTTGTAAGGAACATCTACCCGTTCTTTAATCGGCAACCCATCAATGTCTGCACGCAAAGCCACAACAGGGCCTGGT
>JBEBHT010000302.1:0-5103 GCA_040081135.1 Lacibacter sp.
TGGATCTCATCTTCGGTAAAGGCCTCTGCCTTTACACTGAGATCAGCGATTTCTTTATCTATATCAGTAAGGTGCTGCTGAATACGCTGACGGAACTCAACTGTTTTGTTCCTCAGTTCATCATTGGTTAATGATTGATATTGCTGAAAGTATTGGTTGGTTTTCTCAACAATCGGCTGGAGTTTAACAACATCTTTCTCGCTTTTGCTGCCACCAAAAATCTTCGATAAGAATCCTAACATAATATTCTATTAATGAGTCAATTATTTGTTTTGATCATGAACCTTGTCAAATACAATGCAAAGTTTGCATTAAAGCCAATTTGACAGGGACCTTCCTTTTTTACAGGGCGACAAAGGTAATGAAACAGAAAGACAGTTATTGCCCGCTACCTGCTTACTTTACGAGGCTATGTGCTGTTAATCAAATCACAATAAGACCTGTTCTTACTGATTTACCCTGCTCTACGGATACCCTCCAGCCATTGAACCTATAGTTTTGCCACTTATAAAGTTGGAAAATAACCAAGCAGGGATTTTAACGCTTTGACGTCTATAATTTAACACATCCGATAAAAATTAATTAACGAAAATATTCGTATTTCGTGATTCAAACAGGTTTATGAAGAAAATACTACTTATCACACTCGGTTTTTTTGCATCCTTTCAACTTCTGGCTCAAACCAAAAATATTACCGGTAGAGTAACCGACTCATCAGGGGAAAAGGGCTTAGACAAAGCAACCGTTAAGCTGGTTGAAAAAGCCGCTCCCAAAGACACCATCCGTACGCTTACCAATGCAAAAGGTGAATTTGGTTTTGAAAAAATTCCCGGCTCCGGCTACTATATTATTATCAGTTATATGGGGTACAAGCCCATGACTAAAGAGTTTTTTAAACCATCGGAAGGTGTTGCCAATATTGATCTCGGCGATCTTGTATTGGCGAATGACTATAAGGACCTGGCAGAAATTGTGATTGAAGCTCCTGCTGTAACCATGAAAGAAGATACGGTTGAATACCGTGCAGGTGCTTTTGTAACCAAACCCAATGCAACAACAGAAGATTTACTGAAGAAACTTCCGGGAGTACAGGTTGACAGGCAGGGAAATGTAACTGCACAGGGAAAAGCTGTAACAAGGATAAAGGTGAATGGCAAAGACTTCTTCTCCGGTGATCCCAAAACAGCTACGAAAGAAATTCCGGCTGATATGATAGATAAGGTACAGGTGGTGGATGATTATGGTGATCAGTCTTCGGCTTCGGGTATTCGTGATGGAGAACCTGAAAAAGTGATCAACCTGCAGTTGAAGAAAGATAAAAACCAAGGTATTTTCGGCCGTGCTCAGGCAGGCTATGGTACCGATGATCGCTACATTGTGGCAGCTGCAATCAATAAGTTTAATAACAACAAACAGCTCTCCCTTATTCTCAACAGTAATAATAATAATACATCAACCTTCCGCTCAGATGGCGGCGGTGGTGGCGGACAAGGAGGACAAGGCGGAAATAACAACCAAACCGGTATTACCAATCTAAACTCTGCAGGCTTAAATTACCGTACAGATTTTGGTAAGAGAAATAGCTTTTACGGAAGCTATACTTATACAGACAGAAATACATTAACAGAGTCTTTTACATCAAACCAGCAAATAAAAGAACCGATTCTTACTAATTCCAATCAACTGACACGAAACAAAAGCGGTACGCACAGAGCATTTGGCAACCTGGAGCTTTGGATTGACTCATTCAATTATATTAAAATTAATCCCAGCTTTTCCTATGCAGATGGCAATACGAACACACTCAGCGCATCTGATGTTTTTACTTCTAAAATTCAGAGCAGGGCAGACAGTAACCAATCAACATCGCTTTCACAACGACCCAATTTCAGCACATCAGTTTTGTATAATCACCGATTCCAAAAAAGAGGAAGGAACTTTTCTTTCAGAGGTGAGCTGAATTTATCAGGAAATGAATCAAACCAGCTGAAGAATAATTTGACTCATTTTTATGATATTAACGGTATAAAGGTTTTTGATTCCTTGCAATTAAGAAATACCATACAGGATAATAAAAACAGCGGCTTCAATGCAAGATTTACTTACACAGAACCAATTGCTTCAGACAGATTTCTGGATCTGAGTTATAATCTCAACAGAAGTTTTACAGCGAATGATAAAAGGGTTTTGTCAAAAACACCCACCACTGGTGATGATTACATATTTGTTAATTATCTGAGTAATAATTACGAAAACGATTTTAATTACACACGTATCAGCGCAGCGGTAAGAACTGTAAAGAAGAAATATAACTATACAATTGGCGTGTTGGTTCAGCCGGTGATACTGAAAAGCTATAATGTTTCTAAAGACAGCACCCTCACTCCAATCAAAAACTTTAACTGGTTTCCTGTTGCCCGCTTCGTGTACAATTTCACCAGGACTAAAACACTTAATTTCAATTACAGCGGAAGTGCCCGTCAGCCAAGCTTCGACCAATTACAGCCTGTACTGGAAGAAAGCAGCCTGATAAACAAATCAATCGGAAACCCTTTGCTGAAAGCTTCTACTTCACATACTATCAATACAAGCTTTAATAATTTCAACTTCAGTTCAGGCCGCATTTTCTTAGTGAACCTGTCGTTTAATACGGTGAATGACCAGATTGTCAATAAGCTCACAACTTTTAAAGATTCATCTGATAGATCAACCGGCACACTAACCAGCCCATTAAATGTGGATGGGTATTACAATTCGAATTTGTTTTTCAATTTTTCAAAGCCTTTTAAAAACAGGAAATATGTTATCAGCACCCGCAGCATGGTGAACTATAATAATAATGTGGGTATTTCAAATACTATAAAAACAGTCGGAAATATTCAGACTATCTCCCCCGATATTAAAAACATTGGTCATAACTGGAACTGGACACAGGGCTTTGATTTTGAATACAACCTCAATTGGCTTGAAATGCGTACTGGGGCCAGCTATAACCTCAACTACACTGATTATTCAGCAACAAACGTAATTAACCGTTTACATTCCATCGTACTGAGTAATGACGGAAGAATTGATTTCGGTGCCGGCTTTATCCTGCGCTGGGATTTTGACTACTTCATTTATGAAGGACTCACCTCCTCTGCACAGAAAAATATAGCTATGCTGAATGCATCTCTCGAAAAGGAAATCTTCAAAAAGAAAAATGTCATCCTCAAGTTGTCTGGCTACGACATTTTTAAAGAATACACCAATATCAGCAGAAGCGTTACAGATAACTTTGTAAATGATACCCAAACCAATGGACTTACACAGTACTTCATGTTCAGCTTTACCTACCGGTTCAACAAGTTTAAAGGTCAGGCACCACAGCAGCAAAACAATAACTTCAGGAGAATGGGTGGTAATAACATGATGAGAGGAGATAACCACGATTAAGCAGTAGTATCCTGTTTCAATAAGAAAAGCAGTCCGAAAATGGACTGCTTTTCTGTTTTCTGTCAGCCGGATATCACCATTCAATCAGGTGATTGCAGACGATCAGGGTCAGACTTTATCAGCTGTTTTTCCTTTTCCACAATTTCAAGAGCCCCTGCCCTTTTTCATCCTCTTTCCTTTACCTTTGCGGCCGGAAAAACAAGTTTAAAGTTTCAGGTTTAAGGTTAGCAGGTTTCCTATTTAACGGCCAACTTTAAACGTTTCAACCGTTCAACGTTAAACGACTAAGAAATGCCCGGACAATTAAAAGAGGTACGTAACAGGATCAAAAGTGTTCAGAGTACACAGCAAATTACCAAGGCCATGAAAATGGTGAGTGCGGCCAAACTGCGTAAAGCACAGGATGCCATCATTCAAATGCGCCCTTATGCGCAGAAACTACAGGAAATGCTGAGCAATATTGTGAGCAACAGCGATGGCAGTGTTAGCATGAAACTGGCCGATGAACGTCCGGTAAATAAAGTGCTGATCCTTCTTGTTACCAGCGACCGTGGATTGTGCGGTGGTTATAATGCCAACCTGGTGAAATTAGCTAAGCAAACCATTACCGATCACTATGCAGAACAGGCCCGCAAGGGAAATGTGGAAGTTTGGGGTATTGGTAAAAAAGGTGTGGAAGCCATGTTACGTGGAAATTATAAAACAAGCGATACCTACAGAGATATTTTCCACCGTCTTTCTTTTGAAACGGTACAGCAGGCATCTGCCGCAGCGATGGAAGCATTTGTGAAAGGTGATTATGACGTAGTGGAACTGATTTACAGTCAGTTTAAAAATGCAGCAACCCAGCAGTTCAAAGCTGAACGTTTTCTTCCCATTCCAAAAGTGGTTAGTACAGCAACTGCGAGTAAAACAAAAGCTGACTTTATTTTTGAACCGGGCAAGGAAGAACTGATTACTGAATTAATGCCCAAGATCCTCAATACACAATTATTCAAAGCAGTGCTGGATGCCAACGCATCTGAGCATGGTGCAAGGATGACAGCAATGGATAAGGCAAGTGATAACGCTCAGGAATTACTGCGTGCACTCCGTATCAGCTATAACCGTGCACGCCAGGCAGCCATTACAACTGAATTAACTGAGATTGTAAGTGGTGCAGCTGCACTCAATGGATAATTATTCAGTTGATAATTGATAATGCTGACACGTTTTCAATTATCCATTATCAATTTTAAATTACAAAATGGAACTAAGTGTAATCATACCGCATATTGAAGCGCTCATCTTTACTGCTGAACGGCCATTAACAACCTTAGAGTTGTGTGATATGGTGAACAATGCACTTGGTTTTATTGAAGACAGGGCATCGCTTGATCAAACAGAAGCAGCCATTAGTGCCATCCGTGAAAAATACAATTCTGAATTTTATTCATTTGAAGTAAGAGAAAGCGGCGGTGGCTGGCAGTTCCTTACCAAGAAAGAATTTCATAAAACAGTTGCACAGATCAATGGCGATAAATTCCTGAAACGCCTCAGCACAGCAGCATTGGAAACACTTTCCATCATTGCATATAAGCAGCCTATAACCAAAGGTGAAATGGAAGCTATTCGTGGTGTGAGCTGCGATTATGCCGTTCAGAAATTATTAGAAAAAGAATTGATTGT
>JBEBHT010000025.1:0-21203 GCA_040081135.1 Lacibacter sp.
TTTATCACCACTGTATAAATAATGTTCCCACAAATGCTGACTTGCCCAGCCACCACCATTCACCCACGCTCCCCAAAATGCACCATCAATTGCACCTGTTGCACGCCAGATATCGGTATTGTGATGGGCCACCCAGCCTCTTGCTCTATACATGTCATTAGCAGTTTGCTGTCCTGTTACAGACATTTCTTTTACCATTTGCAAAAAAGGCTCATGCAGTTCAGACAAATTCGTTTTTTCTGCAGGCCAGTAATTCATTTCTGCATTAATATTAATCGTGTATTTGCTGTCCCATGGTGGCCTTAGTTTATTATTCCATATTCCCTGCAGATTAGCTGGCTGACCACCCGGTTGTGAAGAAGAAATTAAAAGATATCGTCCGTATTGATAATACAGTGTAACCAAATCAGGATCGTTAGTTGAATTGAAATTCTTTAATCGTTCATTGGTAGGAAGTTTTGCGGCATCAGTAGTACCAAGATCAAGCCTTACCCTGTTAAAATATTTTTGATAGGCCGCTACATGTGTTTTTAAAATATCAGCAAATGTTTTTGTTACGGCTTTAGTAAGATAAGCTGTGGCTCTTTCATTTTCATTGCCACTGATATCATGGTAATTATTAAAATTGGTTGCAATGGAAATATAGATCGCAACAGCATCTGCATTTGTAATTGTGATAGATGTATCGGTTGATGTATATGTACCGCCTTCTGGTTTAAACTGGCTGATACCTTTATATTTTATCTTGCCTGTTACACCCTCATGATCAATACTTGTTCCCGAAATAGTTATTTGTTTGCCGGAAGTTGTTTTAATGAGTGCATTGGGTACAGGTGTTGTATAAAAAGCGGTAAACGAAATACTCTTTGGTTTGCTTGCTGTAAGATGCATTACAATTACACGGTCAGGAAATGATGCCAGCACTTCTCTTGTATAAGTAACTTCTGCTACAGTGTAAGAAGTTTTTGCAACAGCTCTTTCTATATTAAGTTCACGGTAGTAATTGGTATAATTATCGTGTCCATAAAATAAAAGATTCAATTCACCGGCAGGTTCAAACATTTGACCCTGTGATTTTTTGCTGATGATTGTTTTGTTGGCCAGTTTTTCCGCATCTTTTTGTTTGCCTGCAAAAATCAATCTGCGTATTTCAGCTAAAGAATCTATTGCTAAAGGATTATCGTTACGGTTGGGGCTTCCGCTCCATAAAGTATGTTCATTTAACTGAATGATTTCTTTCTCAACATTACCATAAACCATTGCACCCAATCTTCCATTACCAATGGGCAAAGCATTTTCCCAGGTTTTACCCGATGGGGTGTTATACCAGAGTTTTAACCCGGGTTTGTTTTGAGAAAAACAATGTATCGATGCGACTAAACAAATTATCAGGATACCTTTCTTCATTTCTGTTTTGTTGAATTAATCCATTTTGAATTTTGCATCCATTCGAACAATGGATTCATCCACCCTTTTTGCCTGAATATAAAGCCATGCCCTCCTGCCGGATAAATATGCATTTCTGCAGATACATTATGGTGCCTTAATGCTTCGTAAAAAAGAATACTGTTATCTACATCCACCAATTTATCATCACCGGCATGTGTAATGTAGGCTGGAGGTGATTGCTCAGTAACCTGTAATTCATTTGAAAAATTGTCAACCATTTCTTTTGAAAGTTGAGCACCTAATAAATTTTTTCTTGAATCAATATGAGTTAAACTGTCCTGCATACTGATGACAGGATAAATCAGTATTAAAAAATCAGGACGTAAGCTGGTATTGTTTTTATTTTCAATCAACGCCTTTTGAAAATGTGTGGCTGCCGTGGATGCTAAATGCCCGCCTGCAGAAAAGCCGATGATGCCAATTTTGTTTGAATCTATTGCCCAGGTAGAAGCATTTTCACGCACTCTTTTAATGGCTTGCTGTGCATCCTGCAAAGGCGCAATAGATTTATCAACCACAAAAGAATCGTTTGGGAGCCGGTACCTGAGTACAAATGCTGCAACACCTTTTTTTGCAAATTCTTTTGCTGTTGCAATTCCTTCACCCTGGTAAACAAGTACTTTATAACTTCCTCCCGGACATATTATCACGGCTGCACCTGTGGCTATTTCTTTTTGAGGCAGATAAATTTCAAGTGTGGGTGTAATAACTCTTCGTATAAGTGATCCGGATTTGTCAGTACTGTCTTCGGTTAATGTAGTTTGCCGTGCGTTGGGAATAGTTCCGGGGTAAAGGTTCATTACTTCCTGCGCCTTTACAAGGAACGGAAACAGAAGCAGCAATGCAAGATGGTATTTCAATAGCTGTAGCAATCTTTTGGTTTATACTATTTTAAAAAGCGAATATTTTTATGAATAATTCATGACGCCCTGAAACATTTTTCAAAGCAGTACTGAATGTGTTGCACGCATCTTCACTTACGGTGGCGGCAACCGGAAATCCGGCAAAAAAAAATCTATGCACTGAATTCGGTAACTGACGATTTTGTTTCATTCACAGCCTGCTGTTTTTTTCTAAAAAAAATAATATCATGTCAGGCAAACAACTATTAGTGTATAACACAAATAGATTGCGCCTGCAATTTCAGCAGTAAAGGAGTCAGTAATCAATTCAGATAATGCAATTGCAATACCTGACACAGAAGTAGTTTGTTATATAATAATCGAGGGTAGCAAGATAGCCATAAATGTTTAAAATTATTCCGTCACCCTGTAAAATTATTTCAATGGTTTACTGTCAGTTTCATTCAGATGATCTTACAAATCCGGTACAAACAAAAAGATCAGGAGAGTGAATATACTCTCCTGATCTTTTGTTCATAAATGACCTTTATGTTGAGTAAACAAATGGTAGCGTACTTTTAAACTTTTTCTTATTGATATTTTAAAATACACGTGTGTTAATCATTATACTCGAAATGGGGAGGTTGGTTGCCTCCCCCATTTCGATGTTTAATATCCTGGATTCTGATATGCCTTTTTTTCTTCGGCAGTCATGTCCATTGCATCAAGCTGACCTTGAGGAATAGGTCTCAGATAAAGATTTGCCGGAATGGAACGTGTATAGACTACCGGTGTATGATCACCCCAGCTCGTCCCACAAATAGTATAGGAAGAAGAAAGTTCTGCCCATTTTTGAGTACGCACCAGGTCAAACCAACGGCCACCTTCTGCATAGTATTCACGTGAACGTTCTGCCAGAATATAGTTGATGTCTATTACCGCCGGTGTTGCAGCAATCATAACTGCGCTGTTATCCTGTACTTTTGCAACGTTACCGTTATTATCAAAGCGCCATTTACCTGCACGTGCACGAATAACATTGATCAATTCTAATGCGCTTTTTCCGGCTGATGTAGCAGCACCTTTTACAGCAGCTTCTGCAGCTATAAAGTAGAATTCAGAAAATTTAGCAACGGGATAAGGGCGGGTACTACCTCCGTTTGGCTGTCCTAATCCTGTAACTCCTGTGCCTAAATCAGTTCTGTAAGGGCCCAGTTTCCAAAGACCGGGGAAGCATACCCTGCTTATACCGCTGGGTCCCACTACCCAATCAGCTCTTCCGGGAAGCACTCCTGCGCCAATGTTTCCGTTGGCACTGGCATATGCAATAGCAGGATCATCGCTATCAAGGAAGCTTAAAATCGCACCACCTGGAGCTACTGACAGACCGTTTGCATTTACCAAAGTTGGCGTTGTAATACCGGCTAAATTCCAGTTGCCACGGTAAACACTCGTAAAAGTGCCATCATACCTTGAATCATTTGTTTTATCAGCAAAGGTATTTTTAATCACTTCAATTGTCGGAGCCATACGAGTCCATGGGCGACCAAGGGCTTGAACAGCCGCACGCTGCACAGAGGAAACTCCGGAACTTCTGATGTTGGGATAATTCCAGGTCAGCATCCAGCCCGAAAAATTATCAGGGGATCCTGCACAGCCGTAATCAAGGGCACATCCCCCATTGTATTTTACGCTTGTCTGTGTATGGTCGGCATAGAGTAGTATTTCACTGTTACGATCGTTTGATCCCAGGTTCACATCATAATATGTTGGCTGTAATCCATAAGTAGCTCCACCTGCAGTTTGCCCGGGACTGTTGATAGCGGCTGTTGCCACATCATATGCCTGCTGAAAATACCACTGAGCATTGTGTCCAGCCGGATCAGTGCGGGGACTTGCAGGGTAAGTTGGAATATTATTAGGATTCTCAAGCCACCATGCATAAGTAAGATAGGCTTTTGCTAAAAACAACTGCGCTGTTGTTTTGGTTAAAGTACCGGTTAAACGGCTCTTTACGGGCAAATCGTTTACTGCCTTCAACAGATCAGGAAATATGGCCTTGGTATATACTTCCGGAACGGTATTACGTACAGAAGTTCTTGTCGGTGTAATATTGAATTTCAATTCTCCTGAACCTAAATCCAGGGGCACACCGCCAAAGGTTTGTACCAGTAAAAAATAGTCGAATGCCCTGAAAAACCTGGCTTCCGCAATTAAAGCGGGTGAAAGACCCACAGCGGTTGCATTTTCTATAACACCGCTTGCTGTGTTGATATTCGGAAAAGCTTCACCCCATAATACACTTGTTGGGTAGCTGGTGGCAGTAACTGCGCCAACGCCGGAACAATCCATGTCTTTAAAGTTTCCATCAGCACTTTGGCCCCAGGTAGCCTCATCCGTTCCGGTAACCCCGGAATTATAGTAATAGGCATGACCGTACATGGTGCGCAGGTGATAATACATTGCAGTTAACCCACCGTTAACACCAGCTTCTGTTTTGAAATATTCGGGGGTAAATGAACTGCGTGGCTCCTCTTCCAGGACTTTTTTACACCCTGCTAAAAACAACACGGTTAGCAGTCCCGATGCGATAAAAGTTTTTAATTGTATACGTTTCATATTACAATATTTTTAAAATGATAGATTAACTCCAACTACATAATTGCGGGTTGCAGGGGCATTAGTTCCAATAGTCAACAAGCGTCTCATGCCATAGGACATTGCCACAGCCGCATTTTCATTAGCATAAGAGTTGGTTTCCGGATCCATTCCTGATTCCTTGTGGTAGGGTGAGAATAACACAAGTGCATTTTGTACGGTAAAGTACATACGCATTTTAACTGATGAATTTTTAATCAGACTCCTGTTAAAGTCGTACCCTAGTGAAATGGTACGAATCTTAAGATAGGATGCATCAAAATAACCAAGTGTGCTGCCATACATAGGGTTATCCCCGCTTAAAATACCTCCGGGCTTTGGATATTTGGCATTGGTATTATCTGCTGTCCAGTAATCAACCTTAACATTATTTCTGCGGCCGGTGAGCATATTGAGATATCCTCCCGATCCATAAAGTGAACTTATAAGAATTCCACCGCTTTTAAAAGCGCCAACAATACTAAGATCAAAGCCTTTATAAGCTACCCTGGTGTTAAAGCCTCCCTGAAAATCAGGATCCACATCCATAATTTGGCGGTCATCAGCTGTAATTGCCCTTTTTGGTGTACCATCTGCATTATACCCACCTGTATATTTCACCTTAATCATACCAACATTTCCTCCGGGCACTAATGTTTTCAAATAACCAGAAGCACTATCCTGCGCTGTTTGCCATAGCCCTATTTTCTCATAATCGAAAATAGCATCAATATTATGCCCTACAAACCAGGCATTACCTTCATCCCTAGTTTTGCCGGAAGAAAGTGCAACTAACTTATTGTTATTGATATATAAGTTAATGCCTGCATCCCATGTCCAGCCGCTTTTGTTCTCAAGAATTGTTCCGTTGAAACTAAATTCAACCCCCTTATTCTGGGTTGCCCCTACATTAGCCATATAGCTTCCCACCCCTGAAGTATTGGGTAAACCTACACTCAACAGTAAATCTTTGGTATTGGTTACATAATACTCAACTGTACCTGAAAGGCGGCTTTTAAGAATGGAGAAGTCAATTCCATAATTCCAGTTGGTAGAATACTCCCATCCTAATGCCGGATTGGGAAGTTCAGTTACATAGTAACCCGTAGCATAAGTGGCATCGCCAAAATTATACTGGCGGGTACTCAAACGACCCAGTGTCTTGTAGGCCTCAACAGCCTGGTTGGATGTTTGCCCGTATCCTACACGCAGTTTTAATTTATCCACAACTTTAATTCCTTTCATAAACTTCTCACTGCTGATATTCCATCCCGCAGATATGGCAGGATAGGTATGCCATTTATTTCCTGGCGCCAGCACTGAAGATGCATCTGAGCGCATGGTAGCGGATAACATGTAACGGCTGTCGTAACTATACATTACACGTCCCATAGCCGAAATGAGTCCGCTAAGCCAGTAACTTCCTCCCATTGTAAGACTGCTTGGGTCAGTTGAGGAACCCAGGTTATAAAACTGGAAAGATTCTACAGGAATAGACTTTGCAGACATTGATGAGTTGTTGAATTTAGTTTGCTCTGCAGAGTACAGCGCTACAGCATTGATGGTATGTTTTCCGCCAAAAGTGCGGTCGTATGTCAGCAGGTTTTCAATTGCCCAATGGTATCTTTGTGAATTGCTTACATTGGCAGATGAGGGTGTTAAAAGGTTCGTGCTGTTTACTCCATCTCCAGTATAGTTCCCCGTGTTATTTTGTACAAAATCAAGGCCCAGATTTACCCTGTACTTTAAGCCCTCAACCCAGGGAATTTTTACTTCACCATAAATGGCGTTATAGGTAGCAAATCCCCTTGTTTCATCCAGCCACTTATTATGCAGGTTTTTCACTATACCATTCGTTAATACAAAATTCTCATCCTGTGGCATTTTTACTGTTCTTTTCAATGTGCCATCCGCCTTATAAGGATTAGCAGTAGGGGTTGTACTTAAAGCAGCATAAATTCCTACCTGGTTTCCTTCGGTGAGATTGTAATTATTATTTGTGGTAAAGCCAATGCGGACTAATTTGCCCACCTGCTGGTCAACAGATCCTCTTATGGAATAGCGTGTATATTTCTGAGTAGGAATTAAACCCTGGTTTTGGTAGTATCCACCGCCAAAATTGTAGCTGCCTGTTTCACTACCACCAGAAACGGAAAGGTCATGACTTGTTACAATACTGGTTTTGTTATAAAGTAAGTTTTGCCAGTTAATATTTGTGCTGTCATTTTCATCAACACCTGTTCCTCCACCATACTTAGCTGCTTTCCGGAACGCAACAAATTCAGGCCCGTTCATCATAGGATACTCTGCAAAAAGGGTTTGCACACCAACATATGAATTATAGGATATTTTGGCCTTTCCTCCCTTTTGGCCTTTGTTAGTAGTTAATATGATAACTCCATTGGCTCCTCTTGAACCATAGATGGCTGTGGCTGAGGCATCCTTCAGAATTTCAATACTTTTAATATCGTTCGGGTTAATGTCAGCTATAGAACCTGGAAATGGAATACCATCAAGTACAATAAGGGGGTCGTTGCTGGCTGTAAGCGAACGCTGGCCACGGATACGGATTTGCATGGTTGCACCAGGCTTGGTAGAAGTCTGCTCTATATCCACACCAGCTACACGTCCCTGCATTGCTTGCGTAATATTAGGTGATGGCACCTCACGCAATTTATCTCCTGTCATGGAGACAACAGAACCTGTTACAGCTTCTTTCCGTTGCGTGCCATAACCAATAACAACTACCTCACTAAGTGCTTTTTCGTTTGTTACCAGACGGATGGACAGTACATTCTGATTTCCGATTCTTACTTCGTTTTCAGCATATCCTACGGCTGAAAAAACTAATGTGCTTCCTTTTGCTGCTGCAATAGAAAAAGCACCATTGTTATCGGTTGTGGTTCCCTTAGTTGTTCCCTTAACAGAAACAGAAACACCAGATAATGGAGAACCGCTTTCGCCGGTTACTGTACCTTTTACAGTAACATCCTGTGCAGATGTTTGAAGCGGTATCAGGAATACCTGCAGCAACACTGCAAATAAAAATGCAGGGAAGTTTGCCACCAGCTGTTTTAACAGGAGCAAACTGATTTTTTTCTTTAGCATAGTCAATTTAAATTTTAATTTTTAAACAGTTAATTTTTGGGGAAAAACGATTAATAATACCCGGGCAGATCAGGTGGGCCGGTAATGAATTAAATAAATACAATGTTGATCTAAATAAATATGCTGTGTAATCCTGTTGTAAAAATGACGGTTACAGGAAGGATGAAAGCAAAAGGAATTGCCATTTACATGAACATAAAGTGAAAAAGAATCTGGCAAGGATGTCAATTTTCTCATAACAGCAGCTCTCGTTTTTATTGATCCGTAGTTCACGGTCGAGTAATTTTAATGCAATCGGTTGCAAAAAAGGCACAAAAAAAACAACAACTTTCAGCTTCTGTCTTTCTTTTCCTGATGGAGATGAAGAATGCTTCTTTCATCTCCATCAGGAATGTCTTAGACTTTACCTTGGTTATTGTTCTTTTGTACCTTTCGCAGTGCTAAATTAGGGAATATTTTTAAAAATGCAACCGATTACATTTATTTTTTTTCAACTCGCTTAACCCTTATGCCACAATTTGGATTTAATACGCTTGCTTGTGAGGTCCCCCCTTAAATTGATGTCTATGCCGTTGCACTCCAATCCAACCACAGTGGTAAGCCTTTGCTTATTTTATTTGCCTGAGTGCATTCTCAACTGCTTCAACAGGAAACTTGCAAACCTCATTGCTGCATATGTAGATCATTGTTTTACCGTTCTGGAATTTATCCTTAAGCAGGGGAAGATTTTCGTTGTTTGTTTCTCCCATAAAAAGACAGGTAGGCAAATAATTCCTTTGCAAATCCAGGTTCCTGGTCAACGCATTCGTTCCCATAACAGCTACTTCATAACTTCCATATGCTTTCAACCCCGACAGCAAACACCATTGTGCATAATATTCGGGCATTTTATTCATGTTTCCGGAAACAACAGATAGCATCCGGAGGCTTTTATTTACATAGTTACTATCTGAAAAAAAAGTGCCAAGTGAATAAAGAACACCTGCCATCACTGCATTGGAAGAAGGAATAACATTATCCTGCACTTCCATTTTCTTCACAACAAGATTTACTGAATTAGCCGCTGCATAATAAAACATGCCCGATGCTTTATCATAAAAATTTTCCAGCGAATAGTCTGTAATCTTTTTTGCCTGTATCAGCCAGTGCTTATTGAATGTTACCTGGTATAATTTGATATAGGCCCACGACATCCATGCGTAATCATCGAGGAAGGCATTAACAGAAGCTTTCCCATCTTTATAATTTCTCTTTAAACTGCCATCCGGTGAAAGCATGTTCTTTTCAAGAAATGCAGCATTGATCAATGCTTTTTGTAAATAAGCTTCGTTGCCTGTTGCGGTATATGCATCAAGATAACCTCTTAACATAATAGCATTCCAGGAGGTTAAAATTTTTGTGTCTGCTGTTGGTTGAAGTCGCTTATTTCGTGCAACAAACAATGCATTTCTGGCTTCATTCAGAAGATGGGTAAATTCTGCTGTATCCAATTTTTTTGCGACAGCAAATTCGGCAGGCTGCTTCGTTGCAAAAAGTACATTCTGTTTCTTTTCCCAGTTACCCTGGGGCAGAATGTTATAATATTCAGTAACCAATTTTGCATTTTCAGTACCAACTGTCTTATTGAAATCATCAAAACTCCAGGTATAAAACACTCCTTCAACACCTTCTGTTTCTGCATTCAAAGAACTGTAAAAGCCACCCTGTGGTGAAGTAAGTTCACGATCAACAAAAGCAATTGTTTCTGTAAGGGTCTTTTTAAAAAAATCATTTTTAGTAAGCTGATAGGCATGCGCATATAAGCTTACTAACTGCCCATTATCATAAAGCATTTTTTCGAAATGAGGAATGCGCCATAAACTGTCTGTACTGTAACGGGCAAAGCCCCCTCCTATATAATCATAAATTCCGCCTAGAGCCATTTTTGTAAGTGTATTTACCGCAGCATTTAATGCCATTTCATTGCCAGTGAGATAATGATATTGAAGCAGGAATTCACACAAAGAAGGATTTGGAAATTTTTGTTTCCCCTTCAACCCGCCATTTGTAAAATCAATTCTCATCCCAACATTTTCATATAAGGATTGGTACATCTCCTTGCTTACTTTGTTCTTCTCTTTTCCACTTTTAAATAAAAGCTGGTCGTTATCGATAATGCCATAAGTAATTGAATTGGCCTGCAATACTACTTTACCGTTCTTATGCTTATAACTATCTGTAATTTGTTTCAGCAGTTCAACCCAATTCTCTTTTGAATAATAAGTCCCCGCAAAAAATGGCTTGCCATCAGGCAATGCAAATGCATTTAATGGCCATCCTGCTTCTCCATTATTCAGCAATTGACAGGCATGCACATAAATGTTATCAATATCAGGCCTTTCTTCCCTGTCAACTTTTATGCAAACAAAAGATTCGTTCATCAGCCTGGCTAC
Organism: Lacibacter sp.; assembly: GCA_040081135.1. GTDB lineage: Bacteria > Bacteroidota > Bacteroidia > Chitinophagales > Chitinophagaceae > Lacibacter. Next base: position 10,469 of record JBEBHT010000025.1, read on the forward strand.
GGCTGTATCCATAAACGATTCTCTTTCCATTACATGGCACCAATGACATGAAGAATAACCGATACTGATCAGTAAAGGTTTGTTTTCCAGTTTTGCTTTTGCAAGGGCTTCATCGCCCCACTCATACCAGTTAACGGGGTTGTCAGCATGTTCTTTGAGGTACTGACTCGAAGCATTTTCTAACCGGTTTTTTTGCTGCTTATTTTGTTGATTTGAGCAACCATGCAAAATCACCAATAGCAACATCACTCCACAAACTGATTTTCTACTCACAGCTTTTATAAATTTTGCAGGCATGAAGTATTTCAATTATCGTCGTCTTTCAAAAACACGCAACCGATCATTATTGGAGCTTACCAATATTGCAGAACGATCCCCCGTTTTTATAAACTGAATATCCTTTACATTATACGGAACAAAAAAACCGCTTTCCAATGGTTTAAAGCTTTTGAATTCATGATTGCCCATGCCTTTAAGAAAAACACCAGGTGAAGCATCTGCAGGTGTTGTTTCCACTTCTACATCAAACTTATTACCTGCAATCAGGATATCTTTTTTTCCATCAGCATCAAAGTCCCTTACGATAATTCCATTAACTGTAGAAAGTTGTGCTTCCAACGGCATTTTTTTCATTGCAAACTTTCCTTTCTCATTAATAAAAATCACTGTTGAAAACAGATGTACATGGTAATGCAAAGCTGATTTCAATTCTTCATCTCCCAAAATTTCTGTAAGGTCACTTTCTGCAAACGATAAATAAGTAGGAAATTTTTGTGTAATCATGGGACACTGTTGCGAAGTACATTCCCTTCCCCGAATAGGAACCATTTTGTCGGTCAAATGTTTTGCAAGAAAAATATCGTTTGTGCCGTTGCCATCAAAATCTTTTGCATATACTTCAAATGGCTTTTCAATACTTGCCTGGAACTTGTAGTTTTCGCCAAGATTACCGGCAATGATATCCATATCTCCATCATCATCTATATCATCTGCTATCAGTTTATCCCACCAGCCTTCTGTATTTTGTAAACCATTGCTGGAAACAACTTTCATTTTACCTTTCGCATATTCAAATACTTTAACAGGCATCCATTCACCTGCTACTATCAACTCTGCACTTTTATCTCCATTCAGATCAGCCCACACTGCCGACTTTATCATTCCTGCTTTAACAAGTTCAGGAGCGATCACTTTTGTTTGATCAGTAAATTTTCCTTTTTCATTTACCAACAGGTAGCTTAAAGGCGATTGCGGATATTTATGTGCTACCACCTCTCCTCCTCTGAATAGATCTACATCACCATCTCCATCAAAATCAAAAGCAGCCACACAGGAACCACTGCTCGCAGTTACCGGTAAAACTGATTTTGTGAAATTGCCTTTCCCATCATTGGTATATAATCTGTCCTGGTACATTACAGAACCTTCATCAAATTCACTTCCTCCACTCACCACATACAAATCCAGATCTTTATCTCCATCTGCATCAAACAAAACCGTCCCCATATCTTCATATTTATTATCAGCATCAAATGCTGCAATATTTTTTTTAACAAACTTTCCGTTCTGCTGAATATATAAACTGCCCGCCTGATCTTTTGCGCCACCGATATAAAAATCTTCTGCACCATCAGCATTTACATCACCTTTTGCAATAAAGGGACCGCTCCTGCTGAATTCATGAGGAAGTAAAACCTGATCAATATATTCATCATACTTATTTTCTTTATGAACAAATGGAATTGAAAGTAATTGTTCTGTAGCTTCTGTAAATAAAGGATCATAAGAAAACTGATGACTTCCATTTTTTAAAGCCTGCTTATAATTCACTTTTACAACCTGGTTAGCTGAAAGATTCTGTAATGTGTTTGATTTACCATCAGGCCAAACAATAACAGCACTGTCGATTTTATCTTTTTTGCCAACACCGAAATGTACAACCGGGTCATTTGATGAGAGATAACCTCTTACGGTTTTTTGTTGAAAGAATTGCTGCAACCTGCCATCATAATACAATGAAACTTTTGCACCGATGCCATCTTTGTTTTGATCAGGCCCATCAAGCTTCAACCGCAGATAATTATTTTTTGATTGATCAATATTCTCATACAAATCAGAAACACCATCCAGGTTATTGATCACAAGGTCAAGATCACCGTCATTATCAAAATCGGCAACTGCAGCACCATTGGAAAATGTACTGTCTTTAAATCCCCATGCTTCCGATACATTTTCAAACTTCAACCCGCCTTCATTTCTGAACAGGTAATTTCTCACTTTAATTGGATCGTATATGTCCATGTACTCCTTAAAGCCTTTTTCAAACATTTCCGCTGCAGAGCTGTACTTGTTCATATTAGCCCTTACATACATGTCCTGTTTTTGTTGTATATCCCCATCAAACAGATCTCTACGATAACCGTTTGCAACAAAAATATCTCTGTAACCATCGTTATCAAAATCTGATGCAAGTGTTGCCCAACTCCATTCTGTTTTAGAGATGCCTGCCATTTGCGACACATCACTGAAGAACCCATTTCCATGATTTAGATGAAGTACATTGTGCATGTACTGTTTCTGGAACCCACTGTCAACAATTGCCCAGAAACCACTGACATCCATTCTTGGCATGGAAACTTTAGATCGTTTATAATTCTCAGGCAGCATTTCCATAACAAGAATATCTTCAAACCCATCATTATTAAGATCAGCAATATCTGCCCCCATCGAAAAAAGGGAAACATGATTGGTCATGGTTTTAACCTCATCTTTAAATGTGCCGTTTTTTTGATTGATGTACATGTAGTCATTATCCGCATAGTCATTCGAAACAAAAATATCATCCCACCCATCATTGTTCAGATCGGCAGTTACAACCGATAATGCATAGCCGAAATTGTGATTAATGCCTGCCTGTTTGCCAATTTCATTGAACTTACCATTATCATTCCTGAATAATTTATCCCTGCATTTATCTGGAGGGTTTCGTTTTCCTGAAACCATTCTTGACAAACCCAGGTAAAAAGAATCCGGTCTGTTAGTGAGATACATATCAAGATCGTTGTCATTATCCATGTCAAAAAAAGCGGCATGTATAGAATAACCATCGTCATCCAATCCATACTTCTTCGCTTCTTCTTTGAAGCTGAGGTTTCCCTGGTTGATATACAGTAAATTTCTTCTTTCATCATCTGAATCTTTAAAGCCTCCTCTGCATATGTATATATCCAGAAACCCATCATTATTTATATCTGTAAGTGTGACACCATTATCCCATCCTTTACCACCGTCAACTCCCGCAGACTGAGTAATATCTTTAAACTTCAGCCCTCCTTCATTGAGATATAATTTATTCGGCATCTCATTGGCAGTAAAATAAATATCCATCAGCCCGTCATTATTAAAATCTCCTGCGGCTACTCCTGCTCCGTTATATACATAAGCAAATGTGTCAAAATAATTCCGATGGTAATTCTCTTCTACCGTATTCATAAAATCAATGCCGCTGTGCGAAGAGGAAACTTTTTTGAACACCGGATCAGCAGAGGCATTATTAGTTGCATCCTTATTCTCTCCATTACAGCCAGCGATAAAACTGCTGATAAAAACGACTGAAACAACTGCCAAAACAGTAAACAATATTTTCCTTGACATCTTATTGATAGTTTAAAGAATCAGATTTTCTCGCCCGTATAATACAAATATTTTTTCCATACAGCTGCAGCTACATTTCTTCCCAGTTTCAATCCTTCCTCATTTTCACATTGAATATGATAACCACCCAAAACCCTTGAAAGACCAGCCATATTAGCTGTTTCTGTAAAAGTTGGGAACTTCAAAGTTACTTCAGCACCAATATTATTCGGTTCAGTCATTTCGCCCGGTTTACGTTTTACTTCAACTCCAAAATGATCATTGCCTGTAAATAATTTTAAAATTTCAGCACAGGCGCCACTAATACTGCTATGTCCTGAAATGTAACTGGGAAAAGGCGGACATAAAAAAGTTTCCGGTGAATACGGACGCCACTCCTGTCCCTGCATTTCAATCATTCCCTTATCCGGGCCACCCCAGCCTTTAATTTTTTTATTCTTATAATAGTAGTGAACCAATGTGTAAGGCCTGGCAAAATCATATACCATTTTTGTATCCCAACAGGCAATAAAGCCATCCATCGCTGCCGCTTCAACAGCAAAGTACATTTTTACATCCTGATCCAGTGTATGATTGTCTCTTCTTGAAACATCCTGTGCAAAAATAAACCAGTGACCTGCCTGCTGAACAGATTTAGGTCCATCACGCATAAATTCAACCAACCCTTTTTGTTCATTAGTTAGATTAGCCTGCATGTCTACTACTTCTTTGATTTCTTTTTCCAATTGTGCAGAACCCATTGCCGGAGGTGGCTGACAACGAAACTGGCTGCCTGAATCTAATAAAAGAGGTTTCACTTTTCCCCAATGCGGAGTTAAACACGCTGGTGCGAACTTTCCACCTTTTCCATCAGAAAAATATTTAGGCTGCCAGTGTTTAATATCTTTTAAAGTATCGGCACTGTTCACAGGAATATAACCTGTATAATCAGAATAAACAGTTCCGTTAGAACCCTGCATTGTTCCGGTTTGATTAGAACCGTCATGCATTCTTGAATCGATGACTGCTTTTGCAGCAAGATTACCAATGCCTTCGGGAGTAGAAGGATCAATAGAATGATTATCCGGATCGAATCCAAACTCCTTCATCTTATTCTTCAGCAGTATAGAATCAGAAAAATAATAGGTCAGCATTGCTCTGTAAGCTGCATAGCTCACAGCAGTTTCCTTGTTTTTTAATGTTCGTTGATCTTCAGCAACTCTGTCAACGTTTTGTAAATAAACAGGATTTGCTTTACTATCATACCTCGACCATGCATCAAATACAGCAGTCCAAACCAGGGCAAGCATTCTTGAAGTAACGGTAGGTCTTGGTCTGAATCTTTCTGTATCATTTGCTGTGGCTTCTAATGCAATCTTCCCCCATTTATAAGCCATGTTCTCTACCCCCCTGGGCTCTTCAGTAAGTTTCTTATTATTATTGCCGGCACAGGAGCAAGTAATAATAACAAATAACAGTTTTAAAAGATTTTTCATATTCCGTTGTATAAAACAATACAATTAAAATAAAACTTTTTATTGAATGAGAGTCTTATTTAGTACAAACCGGGAACCAGATATACTGGTTCCCGGTTTGTACTAAATCAAAAAATGCTATATGACTTTAAATTAATAACCCGGATTTTGCGGATACTTAGGTCCTTCCGTTACAAGATCAATCTGTCTTTGAGGAATTGGCCTTAACATATTATACGGTTGTACCCCAGCTGAAGCTTCAGCATTGTATAGTTGTACCCGCTCCACCAATTTTTTGGTACGGGAAAGATCCCACCACCTGTTATCCTCAGCGAATAATTCCCGGCTTCTTTCTTCTAAAATAAAATCAAGGGTTACCTGTCCTGCAGTTATTTGCTGAGCTAAAAGAGCAGCTGCATATTGTGCAGGAGTTTGATTTAGTTTTAAAGCAGCCCTTGTTCTCAGCACATTAATCATATCAGCAGCCTGTTGCATGGTTCCGCCACCTTTAAAGGCAGCTTCAGCAGCAATAAGATACAAATCTGCAAACCGGAATAAGATATATGGTCTGTCTGAGTAATCATTCAGGTCAGCCCTTGTTGAGTCATCAAATTTTCTCACATTTGGAAAAAAGCTGCTGGTATATTTTACTGTTGCTCCGGCTAAATGTTCCGGTTCAAAGATGATGCCTTTAAATGCTGCTCTTTCTGCTGGTGTTACAATCCTGTCTGCCATCCAGATCGAAGTATCTACCCCATTAATTAACACTCCCCTGGGTGTAGTTGCTCCGGTACTTCCGGGTACTGACATTTGGGTACTGTTAGATTTCCATACTGTTTGGAATGTTCCTTCATAACGGGAATCTGTGGCTCTGTTAGCAAAAGCTACATCAATAATATACCTGGTATTTGGCCTTATACGTTGAAAAGGTCGTCCATTGTTAATGTCTCTAACTGTAACATTAGAGCCTCCCCCTGCAGGATAATTTGCTGTAAGAGTAGGATAGTTGGGGCGCCACATAAAATTTGAATGATTCGCTCCGGCACCACCCCCACCAACACCTGGAGCGTTATTTTGCCCAAATTTCTGATCTTTCGTATGATCAATGACCATCAGAACTTCGGGACCATACTCTCTTCCTTCTCTGAAAACATCTCCAAAATAAGGAAGCAGGTCTAAACCGTAAGTTGCTTTATTATCAATGACACCTTTCGCTATTGTAAAAGCCTGCGTAAAGTCGGTTGGCTGTGCAACAGAAGACCATCCTCTCCATAGATAGGTTTTAGCTAAGAGGTACAAAGCTGTAGGTTTATATGCAGGTTTACCGGTATTAGCAGCAGGAGTATTTGGCAAGTCAGCAGCAGCCTCTGTAAGATCTTTAATAATTTGTGCATACACATCAGCCAAAGGAGCTGGTGCGTCAGATGAAACAGCAGACGTATTAAATTCGGTATGCAAAGGAACAGCACCGAATGTAGTTACGAGGTAATAATAACAAAATCCACGCAAAAATTTAGATTGTGCTGTCAACTGGGTTTTAGTGGCTGCCGGTAAGTTGGAAGCTCCAACGTATTGCAATACGCCATTCAATGTATTAATATTACTGAACATTGCAGCCCAAAAACCCTGGTAATCATTGGTGTTGCTTTTAATTACGGGATTATTATAAGTGAACCAATGCTGCACATCAGCAGCAGATCCTCTTAAAGTTTCATCTGTACCTGAATTAAATAATTGTATAAAAATTTGGGTTCCCCAATGTGTGCGAAGATTTGCATAAACACCGTTAACCCCACCCTGAAGTCCATCGGGGGTATTAAAAAATACAGGTGTAAATCCCGTTCTTGGAGTCTCCTCTAATAATTTTTTACAACCTGTGCCCGTAAAAAGAAGTACGGCGAAAAGCAAACTGCTTATGAAAATTTTATATTTCATTTCAAAATTGTTTTAAAGATTAAAATTTCAGGTTTACTCCGAATATAACCTGGCGTGTAGGTGGCACACCCATACCTACTGTAATAGTACGGTTATTCACCACGTTGGCTGCACCGCCACCCTGACTGCCGATTGCATTTCCTGTACCATTTCCTTCAGGATCAAGTCCTAATCCGTCTCTTACAAGTGGAGCCCATAATATAAATGGATTCTGAGCAGATACATAAACCCTTAAAGATTGAATACGTAGTTTCTCAACCAAAGAGTTAGGAAGAGTGTAACCCAAATCAATAGTCCTTATTTTAATAAAAGAGCCATCTCTGTAAGTAAGTGTGGATGTATACAATAACCCATCCCTGCCGGCATCTGGCTGAGGAAAGTCATTGGTTGGGTTAGTCGGCGTCCAGTAATTTACCTTATGCTGCTGCACCCTGCTGTTCAGGAAGAATGGATACCCTGCTGCTCCACCATCGGCTGACAGATAAGTAACAACTACTTTTTGACCAAAACGTCCAAACATTACAACATTCAGATCAAAGTTTTTGTATTCAAAACGATTGGTCAATCCTGCAATGAACGATGGCTGAAAATTACCGACGATCTGCCTGTCTGCTGCGGTAATAGCGTTATCCTTATTAACATCTTCTAACTTTATATCGCCGGGGAAAACTCCATATATAGCTGCCTGAGCCGCTTCACTTGTTTGCCAGATACCAATTTTTTTATAATCGTAAATCACAGATAATGGTTGACCTACAAACCAGCCGTTTCCTAAATCCTGTTGAAGGCCACCCTGTAATTTGGTAATATTTTCCCTGCTGAAGAATCCGTTAAAATCAGTTCTCCAGGTAAAACCACTCTTACTTCTGATGTTTGTACTGCTGAGAGTAAATTCAAATCCTTTTGTCTCAGTTTCTCCAACATTAGTCTGCTGTGAAGGTATACCTCCGCTTGGTGGAAGGTCTTTACTTAATAATATATCATATGTCCGGGTTTTAAAATATTCAATGCTTCCGGAGAGACGGTTATTAAATAAAGCAAAATCAACACCAATATTTAAGCCGGCAGTTTTTTCCCAGCCGAGAAATGGATTAGGCGCACTGTTAACAGAATAGCCATTCACCCAGTTAACTCCGATAGCACTACCCGAACCAAAATTGTAGAAACTGGTTCCCAATCCACCAAGAGTTTGATAAGGGTTTATACTCTGGTTAGAGCTGATTCCGTAACCTGCCCTTAACTTAAGACTTGAAAGGAAACTTATATTTTGCATGAATTTTTCTCTGTCCAGATTCCAACCCACTGAAACAGCAGGATAAGTTACCCATTGATAACCCGGAGCCAATACAGAAGCACCATCGGTCCTTAAAGTAGCCGTCAGCAAGTATTTATCATTAAACGAATAAATGACCCTGCCCATATAACCAATAAGTGCTCTTTCAGAAAAATTTCCACCTTGTGGGTTAACAGTAAATACCTGCTGCCAGTTATAATCCTGCAGAAAATTCGCTGGTACCCCTGTTCCATTAAACTGCTGAGCCTGGAAATGGTTTTTCTGTATCTCCTGAAGAACCTGTGCCTGTAGTTTATGCACTTTTGCAAAAGTCTTGCTGTACTCAAATGAGTTGTTAATTGTATACTGCCATCCTTCTGAGTTGTTTTGACTGAGGCCTGATCCTGCGGTGTTAGAATTTGTGTTGAAAACAGTATTAGGTCCTGTGTAGTTGCTGTTCAATGTTTGCGACCATCCATACCCAAATGTTGTCTTGAATTTAAGATCCTTTAGAATCTTTACTTCTCCATAAAAATTATGCTGGAACTGATACCTTCTCGTAAATGCTTTAATTAAATCATTATTGCCAATTGAGGTAAGTGGGTTGATCTGCACATTGTCGACACCCTGCTGAACAGCAGGCTGGAAATTAAGTGTTCCATCATCGTTATATGGTTTAAACAAAGGTGATAATCTTGTTCCGGCACCATAAGCATTCGTACCCGTCCTGTTCGAACGAAGTAGAGTATTAAAACTTGTAAACCCTATTTTAATCCTCTCAGATATTTTATGATCAATATTTACATTGAATGTAAAACGGTTCAGCACCTGGTCACGTGTTACACCAGTTTCTTTGTAATATCCCCCACCAAAGGAATACTGTGTCCTGTCATTGCCCCCACGTATATTCAAATCATTACTGGTTCTTATACCAGTGGTGAGCAATAAATTCTGCCAGTCTGTATTTACACCCGCTGCAAGATTTGTAGTTTCAATTGGTGTAAGTGCATAGTTGGTTGTATTAGGAGCAGAACCCGAATTACCTGCTTTTGCATCATCTTTAAATTTTGCATATTCCTGTCCATTGAATAGCCTGTAAGTGCCAATAACATTTACAATACCAACATAGCTGTTAAAGCTAACAACAGGCTTTTGGTTAGCGCCACGTTTTGTTGTAATAATAATAACACCGTTTGCACCCCGGGAGCCAAAAATAGCAGTAGCCGAAGCGTCTTTTAAGATGTCTATACTGGCGATATTATCAGGATTGAGATCGTTAAGACTTCCACCGTAGGCCATACCATCCACCACAATAAGCGGGTTATTTGCACTGTTTGTTAAAGAACGGTTACCACGAATTCTTATTTGTCCGGCTGCTCCAATTTCAGAACTGTTATTCTGTATATCAACACCGGCTGCTCTACCCTGTAATTGGTTAAAGACATTAGGAGCTTTGATTTCATTCAAAGTTTCACCTTTTACAGATACAGTAGATCCTGTAACATCCTTTTTCCTCTGTGTTCCGTAACCAATAACAACTACTTCTCCAAGTGCTTTGTCAGTTGTTATAAGACTGATGGATAGTACATTCTCATTTCCGATTCTTATTTCCGTCTCAGCATATCCTACAGCTGAAACAACTAAGGTGTTTCCTTTCGCAGCAGCAATTGAAAAAGCACCATTGTTGTCTGTTGTGGTTCCCCTGGTTGTTCCCTTAACCGAAATAGAAGCCCCGGCTAATGGTGATCCGCTTTCACTGGTTACCTTTCCTCTTACAGTTACATCCTGTGCAGATGTTTGAAGCGGTATCAGGAATAGTTGTAACATCACTGCTAATACAAAAGCAGGAAAGTTTGCCGACAGTCGTGTTAAGAGAGGCAAACTGAGTTTTTTCTTTGGCATAGTCAATTTAGGTTTTAAGTTGTAAACAGTTAATTTATAATCAGTGCAGAAAACGATGATGAATACCCAGGCAGATCATGTAGGCGGGTAATGACTTAAATAAACAAAATGCTGTTGTTGATAAAAATGCGGAGTAACACGTTTGTACAATTGACAGTTGCGGGTAACTTGAAAAGACAAAAAACTGTCTTGCAGCAGTAAATAAATTGAAAATGAATCTGGCAAAGAAATCAATTTTCTCATAACAGCAGCTCTCGTTTTTTGTGGCCCCATACCCATAATCAGGGTGGCAGGGTTGATAGTTACTTGCACTCGGTCACAAAACAAGAGTAAAAAATAGCATCCGTTAGTAATGGTTGTTATGCAATGCTATTCTGCTAAATCCAAATCTGCTTATATAATTGTAAGACTATACATCCATGTATGAATCATTATCAATAGTAGTTGCAGACAGTTAATTGGCTATTGTTTACTTTGGTTATTGTTCCACCTATGCCTTTACGAAAGCTAAAATAGG
>JBEBHT010000303.1:0-5057 GCA_040081135.1 Lacibacter sp.
GCCTCCACCACCATCGCCTGATGCTTCTGTAATAACCGGCTGAATTGGATTGATTCCCGTTGTACCGTTGGCAGAAATTGTAAACCCATTTGCAATAAGCTGGCTGCATTTGATGAAAATAATTCCGCCACCATCGCCACCTGCTGTTCCTGCAGTATTATTCATTTCACCGCAGCCACCACCTCCACCCATAAAAATTCGGTTATCGGCAGCAACGGAAGAATACCCGTACGAGTTCAACGCCAATCCTCCATATCCAAATGTATTTGCATTGCAAATTCCGAATGATGTGTTTGTTCTGTTGCCACCATCTCCACCAGTTCCATAGTTACTTCCACCTCCTCCGCCTGTATTGTCTACATTACCTCCGCCACCTCCATTTGCCTGCTTACCACGCCCGGTTTCTTTATTTGTAATGAATGCAGCAATACCTTCTCCTTTTGTTGCTCCACCAAGTCCGGGATCTGTTGATTGTGCTGTTGAGAAATAAAATCCTGAAACGCTTCCGCATCTGCTGGAAACTGTATTATTAAATAATAGCCCGCCTTTATACCCCGCACTGTCTGCACTGATAGAAGCATTCATTGTAATTGTGCCAGAAGCTTCAATGGCAATTACACCACCTGTGCCGTCAACAGGATCCCATTCTTTTGCCAGTAAGGTTCCGTTAATTGTAACATCTGTATACTGTGGCACATAAATTAACTGAACAGCCTGTGTATAATCGTATGTATTGATTAGTTCCCGTTCAAAAACAACTGTATCGTTTAAGAAACTGCATATGGTGGCAAATTCATACTTACCCACATTACCAATTGATGAAATATTTCCGAATGAAGATGTATTTGTTTCATTAATGGAAGCGCCCTTCATTTGAACAAGCATCACCCTGTCACCTGTGGCAAGGCCGGTAATATTCTGAACCCTTACACCATTATAAGCAGGAACGAAATCGGTAACCTTAAAATAGGCATTCACAATACCGGATGCGGTTTGTGCATGCATAGCTGATACGCATATGCAGGAAGCAACATACAGGATAATATGACGAAGAAACTTCATGATGGTTGGTTTCCACTCAGTGCAGGATTTTCTCAAATGAAGTTCCGGAATGTAAAAACGAATGCTGTTTGTCTATAGATCTTCCGGCGCCGAAATATTCAGGTTCTGTTTCAATTTTGTATTAACAGGCTGCCCGTCTTTTGTTGCAGGCGACCATTTCAGTTCTTTCTCAAATCTTTCTTTCACCTTTTTATTTAATTCAGCATAGCCGCCACGAATAACGTTTGCCAAAGCAGTGTTACCATTCTTGTCTACTATAAACTCTACCTGCAATGAAATAGATGTGTACCCACTTAACATAGGAACAAGTGACTGACTTAAATTGAACAGCCATTTTTGTAAAGCAGCGTTTCCATCTTTATAAAAAGGAACCCTGTCAACTTTTTCTTCCAGTACCCAGGCAGCATAGGGATTGGCAACATTATTTGTTTCAATAATTTTTAAGCGTGGTACTTTCGGTGTTTCCGGGTTAGTTGCAACCACATAGTTTCCATTCTTGCCAATCAAAACTGTTGCCAACTGATGTGTATCTTCAAAATACTCGTAGGCATCTTTTATCTGTGATGCAAACTGCTGCACATCGTACTTATTTTTTGTTTTGATGCCGAATTGTTCCAGGGCCTTGTTGTTATCGTACCGCATTGGGTAGATATGTACGGGAATAAAATCCTGTCCCTGTTCTTTTGCTACAGAAGCTAAATAATATACCTGCTCAATTAATGAATCTGTGAGTGGGAGACAACCGATAGTAACACAATTGCCATGAATATAGATATCACCTCCGGGTTTATTCTGATCACTAAGTATTGCATCAGCAGCGTTTGGATAGTTTAAACCAAGCGCCAAATGGTAATTACTGTTGGGATTAAATTCGTTCACATAATAAAAACCTTCTGGTATCTGCTTATCGCCTTCTTTTCGTTTTGGACCATAAGTTCCTGAAGTGGCACAAACTTTATATACTTTAAACAGCTGAAAAGTTTCACTCCAGTCATTCTTTACCCACACTTCCATTTGCTTTTCGTGCTTGAATGCCCGCATGTACATATACTTCATGGGCCAATGCAATCCTTTTTCCTGGAATTCTTTTTTCAAAGAATCCTCAACCCTTGCAAACATGCTGGTCACCTTTCCTTTTTTGGGAATATCATCAAATGAATACTGTGCCTTTACAGCAATTGCTGCAGTAAAAAATAAACTGAGGTAAATATAAAAGGCTTTGTTGAGCATACTGGATTCTTTAGAACGGCACCTTTGTAAAAATATTTCAAATTATTTGTAAAAGTAAATTAAAAACGGGTGTAAAACTGCCCAGTAAATTTACAAATTTCCTCTTGCCTCCTGTTCCCGTTCAATTGCTTCAAACAATGCTTTAAAGTTGCCTTTTCCGAAGCTGTTTGCCCCCTTTCGCTGAATAATTTCAAAAAACAGCGTAGGTCTGTCTTCCACAGGTTTGGTAAAAATCTGCAGTAAATACCCTTCATTATCTCTGTCAACCAAAATACCCAGTTCTTTTAAAGGAGCCAGATCTTCATCAATATGCCCTACCCTGTCAAGCAAATCATCATAATAAGTTGTTGGAACCTGCAAGAATTCAACTCCCCTGCTGCGTAATTCCATTACGGTTTCAACAATATGATTGGTTGCCATGGCTACATGCTGTACACCTTCGTCTGCATAAAAATCAAGATACTCTTCCACCTGAGATTTCTTCTTTCCTTCTGCCGGCTCATTAATAGGAAATTTTACATAGCCATTTCCATTGCTCATCACCTTACTCATCAGTGCTGAATATTCAGTTGAAATATCGTTATCATCAAAGCTGAGAATATTGCGGAAACCCATGACGTTTTGATAAAATCCAACCCATTGATTCATCTGGTTCCAGCCAACATTACCCACACAATGATCTACATACTGCAATCCTGTTTCAGGTACTTTGAAATAAGGATTGTTCCATTCCTTGAAACCGGGCATAAATATTCCATGGTAATTTTTCCGTTCAATAAATAAATGAACCGTATCGCCATAGGTATGAATGCCGCTCATGACCACTTCCCCATCTTCATCTTTCAGTCTTTTAACATCCATATATTTCTTTGCAGCACGTTTGGTTGTTTCGTCCAGTGCCGCAGATGCATCATCAACTTTTAAGGCCAGCGCTTTTACTCCATCGCCATGTTTATAAATATGATCGGCAATTTCATTCCCCGAACGTAAGGGTGTGGTGAGCATCAGTGTTAATTTGTTCTGCCGAACCACATAACTCACTTTGTCTTTCATTCCTGTTTCCGGTCCGGCATAAGCCAGCGGCTGAAAACCAAAAGCAGTGATATAATAATGTGCGGCCTGCTTGGCATTACCTACATAAAATTCTACGTAGTCGGTTCCATGCAGTGGAAGAAAATCAGTTTCGGTTGATTGAATGGCATTGTTGGAGGTTATTGTTGACATGCAATGACGTTTTTGAAAATCAGAAAGAAAGAAGAATGTATTTCCGCAGTTCAGCGGTGTGCAGATTGCAAAATCAGATAGCATCAATAGCCAATACTTCCATCAGCAACGAGTAATTGCTGCGTTCATCATTGAATCGTTTGGTTGGATAATCCGGAAGCATGAGCAAAGATAAAAATTATAAATGAAACATCGTATCCTGAGCGAACCCGATAGCTATCGGGTCGAGGGTGGGGGTTAAAAAAAACCTTCCCTTATCTTTGAACCCATGAAACGTATCGGCATCCTCGGCGGCGGACAACTAGGAAGAATGTTATTGCAGGTTGCTGCCAACTATCCCGTAGAAACGTATGTATTGGAAAATGATGAGCAATGCCCTGCTGCACATCTATGTCATCATTTTACCAAAGGTGATATCAAAGATTTTGAAACTGTGTATGCTTTCGGAAAAGGATTAGATGCAATCACGATCGAAATTGAAAGTGTAAATGTGGAAGCGCTGGAAAAACTGGAAGCAGAAGGAGTAAGCATCTTTCCCAAACCATCTGCTCTCCGCATCATCAAGAATAAAATTGAACAGAAGAAATTCTACCAGCATCACCAGATTCCTACATCAGAATTTGTGATCACAGAAAATAAAGAAGAACTGAAAGCACTGGCTTCTTTTCTTCCGGCTGCACATAAATTAGGAATGGGCGGTTATGATGGACGTGGTGTAGAATTACTGAAATCAGAAGCTGACCTTGAAAAAGGATTTGATGCCCCTGCAGTACTGGAAAAATTAGTTTCCATTCAAAAGGAAATTGCCATGATTGTGGCAGTAGGCACTGACGGAGAAACAACGATGTATCCCCCTGCCGAGATGATTTTTGATCCCATGTTGAATTTGCTTGATTACCAAATTTCCCCCGCTGAGCTTCCCGAAAAAACATTCTGGAAAGTGGAAGCAATTGCCATGGCTGTTGTACGTAACCTCAACTCTCCGGGCATTTTTGCCGTAGAATTATTTGTAAATAAAGAAGGAGATGTGCTGGTAAACGAAACAGCACCCCGTGTACACAACAGCGGTCATCATAGTATTGAAGGTAATTTCTCCTCACAATTTGATATGCTTTGGCGAATTATGCTGGGCTATCCCCTCGGATGTACAGATCCCATTATGCCGGCAGTCATTTTAAATATTGTTGGAGAGGAAGGCTTCAGCGGTCCGGCCTATTACGAAGGACTGGATGAAGTGCTGAAAATGGAAAACGCTTTTGTACACCTTTATGGCAAAACTCAAACCAAACCAGGCCGTAAAATGGGGCATGTAACTGTACTTGGAAAAGACAGAGCGGGACTTATTTACAAAGCCAATCGTATTAAACACCTGTTAAAGGTCAAGACTGCATAAGGATTCTTCAACCGGTTAGCCTTCTACCCAAACCTGAAAAAACAAGACTCTTCTGCTGAGACAATTGTTGCAATATTTACCTGATGCAGGTAACAATGAGCTAATTTTACCATTCATCCAATGCTATTCTATCCAAAAAAGTTCATTC
>JBEBHT010000304.1:0-5052 GCA_040081135.1 Lacibacter sp.
CCTGAGTGCATATCCATATACACATGTCAGCTCATCTGCCAATGGTAATACAAACCCTGCTTTGTTTCCTGCATCTTATTTTACCAACTTCCTGAATCTTGCACCGAACAAGCCATTCTGTTTTGCTGAAACCGCTTATATAGCTGAAGATTTGGTTGTACCTGCTTTCAACCTCAACAAACAGGGAAACGAAAACTGGCAAAGGGATTATTTTGAACTGATCTGTAAAATCACCAATGAACGAAAGGGGAAATTTATCATCTGGTTTTGTAATAAAGATTATGATGCAGGAAATAATACACTCCGTTCGTTAGGTTTGTACCAGGATCTGTTTTCTTTTTGGGAAGACACAGGGTTAAAAGATGAGAATGATAAATGGAGGCCCGTTTTCACAAGCTGGAGCAGCTGGATGAAAAGAAAAAAACTTGATTGAATTGTCAGTGAATATTTTTTTCAAACCCGCCGGTGATTTCTTCGGGGTGCTCCATTTTATGAATGGCATCTTTCTTTTTGTAAATGCGGAAGATTTGAAATAACCCAGTTAAAAGGAATATACTTCCAATAATCCAGTTGAGTAAATGCTGACTTGCATTAAGACGGTCAACAATTAATCTTCCTCCAAAAATAAACACACAGTTTCCTGTAAACGTGCCAACGCCAATTCCAACTGTATACGCATTATAATTCCAGATACCCGGTTTTAGAATATTTTTTGTGAATAAAACGGTACTCCATCCAAACCAGAATGGAATTTGCACGGGATTAATCAAACTCATAGTAAAACCCAGCAATCCTCTGTGCATTGTATTGGATAGAATAATATTGTCGCCCCCGCTCGATGGATGTGTAGCCGCC
The DNA here is from genome assembly GCA_040081135.1 of Lacibacter sp. Taxonomy (GTDB): domain Bacteria; phylum Bacteroidota; class Bacteroidia; order Chitinophagales; family Chitinophagaceae; genus Lacibacter. The sequence goes on from JBEBHT010000304.1 coordinate 856, forward strand.
CAAAAACTTGATGCCGCAAGGGCAAGCACAATGAAAACTGTTATCCACTCAAGTGCCTTTAATAATCGCCCTTGTTTCCTTACCCAATCCATTGCCACCAGTGAAAGCCGAACATAAATAATTTCCGCAGTTAATGAACCGGCAGAAAACCAAAGGGCTGGCGAAATCCCATCAATAATGCCAATCTGCATCGCAGCAATATTGAGTGTTCCCAAGGGCAATGAGCCTAAAAAACTAATGATAAATCCCCACATTAAAATCCTGAGTATCTGCGGCATAAAACAAATATAAAGTCTTGCTGCAAAAGAATTCTTATAATTTTTCAGCAATTGCATCTAATTGCTTTACCAGAAGATTATTGCGCCGAAACATCTCCTGCCCTTCCTTAAAACTCATATAAGAATAACCCTTATTATGATTGAGTTTACTGATACGAAACAAAATTCGCCAGTGCCGGAGTATTTCCTTCCATGCAAATAAAATGGAGTGCTTTGGATCATACATATGCGTGGGATCGCTGCCTGCTCCGTTTAATTCTATAATATGAAATTTTTTGCCATTTCGTAAATCATCCCAGTCATTATACATGATATCCAACCTGCCGTAATAAAACCCATTAATCTGCTGGCAAACTGCATCAATATGTTTGACCAAAGTTTCGTCTGCTTTATGTGTCCAGTCTAAAAATTTTGAACCTCTTGCATGATTCCCATAAGGTGCCAAAATCATTTCCTCCCCTACTTTCAAAACAGTCTGCAAACCGGCTCCATGCATCTGTTGTAAAGCTTTTATCTGCAAAATATACCGTGGCTGTTTACAAATCAACTGATACAAGTTTGACTCCCCATCACCTGTAACTTTCATTGGTTCTTTTGCAACAATACCCGAAACAGTTCCCTGTTCAGCACCGGGAAAGCGATAATAAAAAATTCCAACTTCATGCTGATAGGGTGATAGTTGCTGTACCAAAAAATCAACTGTGCAAATTGATGTATAGTGCTTCAATTCTTCGGTATTCATGATCTTTTTTACCGCTTTACCCTGCATACCAATTGATGGCTTTGCAATGAGCGGATATAAAAATTTATGAGTAACAATCTCTTTTTCAATTGCATTAATCTCTGTTCCGGCTTTCACAAAAATGAATGAAGGATAATATTGTGCAGGAATGAGCGGATAAATATCCTGTTTCTCCTCCATTAAAAAACCACCGTTTGCAATTGTGGGGTTAGCTGCACTGAAAAAATATTTTCCACCTGCACGAATGCAAAGCCACGCAAATACGGGGTAGATAAGACCGTAAACTGTATTGAAACTCCAGTATTCCCAGTGAAACAAACGAATAAAAAAAGGATGATGGCTGAACAGTTTACGCAGATTCATGAATTGAAGTTACCGGAATTGAATGATCTGCCTGCTCAGTAAATGTTTCATTTGTGAGCAGGTCGTAGTAATGAAGTTTAGAAATTTGCTGTTGCTGATACAGCAGGGTGATACTTACAGTAAACAATTCATTATTTCTGTTCATCAACACATCATTAGCCGAATCACCATCACCGGCAAAGCGGTGAAAGTTGAGAATATTGTTTGCATTGAGTTCTGCTTTGTTGCTGATGAAGGCATTAAACCATTCTTTTCTTTTTTGAATGACTTCATCTGTATACAATGTTACCGACGACCATATATGCGATTGGAGTGGATCAATTTCCCTAACTGTTTTTTCACTTCCATCCCATCTCGTTTCATACATCTGTTGTTGCAAACGAATCACCAGTGTGAATGGTTCAATTCTATACAATTCAATTTGCGTAAATGCTGTTAAGGGATTTGGATGATCAAATACATCCAAAAAAATCTGCCCCCTGCTTTTTCGATAAGGAGGGAGATACTGATGATTCTGAAAACCACCGTTCAATAAAACCATTGCGTTGCCATTTTCATGCAGGGCCATCCAGGTACCACCAGCATTTCCATCTTTTGGAAACAGCAGTTTCCCTGAAGCAAATTGATACCACTGTGGTTGAACAGCTTTCAGTCTTGCTTTTTTTTCATCCCTGTTTGATGTAAGAAAAAAAGAAGACCCGTTTGGGATATAGGTTACTGTGCACATTGCTGTTTATAACGGATTGTTGATGATGCTACTCCAAAATTCTCTGAAACAAATTCTGTTGACAGTTCTTTTAACCCCACCCTGATTAACGCCATGTGATGTACAGAATGCTCCAGGTTATACATCAGCTCACGGTAATAATTCGTGTGCAGACTTATCATTGATGGGTCAGTATCTCCATGCCATGATTCGAGTTGCAACTCCTTATTTTCCCTTTTTACCGAAGAAAGAATTTCATCCAATAACTGCCCGGCAAGTTCCTTATTCGTTTCTATGCTGATATCTCTTTTGCGATGATCATAACATACAACCCCGGCATCATAGCCATTCATCAGGCATTGATATAATTCAATAACATGACGCATGTGTTGACCAATTGTTGCGCCGGATAAATTTTCAGAAGGAGAAATGTATTGTTGCTGTGATACACGAGCCAATACCTCATTCAGTTGATCAAATGATTTATTAATAGCTGAGAATAACTCCATATAGGCTGGTTTATTAAATTTACTTTTTTTCTGTCAAAACATTCAGTACAACTTTCAGATCATTTGAAATACTGTTCGTACCGCCAATATTGAAATCTCTGCGTTTGATCTTTAACTCACCGGTAAAACTGTATGCACCCCCTTCCTCCACTGCTTTAAAAGGAAAAACAATATCCTGGCTAATTCCTTTTATTGTAAGCTTTCCGAAAAATACGAAATAACCCGGAGTTGTGGATTTGGCAATTCTTGTTGAAACAATCCTGATTACCGGGAAAGCAGTTACATTAAAATAGTCTTCACCCCTTAAATGTTTATCCCTTGTGCTGTTATTCGTATTAACTGTATTTGAATTGACCGTTACATTAAAAGAAGAGCCGGAAAGGTTTCCTTCATCAAATTGAATCGATCCAAAAATTTCCTTGAAAGTCCCATCAACATTAAAGCCGAAGTTATTAATTTCAAATTTTACAGCAGATCCTTTTTCGACCGGAATAAAACTTTGCGCCCGGGCAAATGATGTCACCAGGAGAAAACTCAAAAAAAGATAATTTTTCATACTGCTAATTTAGCTGATAACGAACTCCCAAAAGAAATGCAGAAACTTTATTCCTGAAACGATCGTTGGGTTCGGGAGACTGCTGCACATTCGTTGCAGTTGTATATTCAGCAAATAGAAACTGATAGCCTGCTTTTACCGACCATTTTTGATTCACTTTATAAACTGCAAAAAACTCTGAATTTAATGTGCCGATATCATTATCACTTATTAGCAGCAAATTGAATGCCGTTGGTTTTGCGATAGAGTTTACAGCGATTGTTCCGTTGATATAGTTTACATTTTTTTTCGCCCCAAAAGTGAAGCCGATGACATCAATATTAAACCCTGCATAAAATTTTTGGCCGATATGATATCCGAAATTAGCGGAGAGGTTCACTGCATTGAATTGCGATGATGGCACTAATAATGAATCAATATTCTCCTTAATATTTTCAATAAAAAATACAGCCGGCCCCGTTCTTCCTGAAGTAATCCGTGCAGGTGCAGAAATGAAATAGTTGCTTTCCGCAAAATAAGAAGTGAATCTTATTCCTGCACCAATTTCAAAGTTCTTTTTCTTTCCAACTCCACGGAGCTGTATAAAGGAAATTGCTCCTGTACCCTGCGATTTACCAACTGATCCCGACAGATCAATCACCCTGTTAGTTTTCATTCGTTCTGTTTGTGCAGTTACCAATTCCGTACAAAAAAGCACACAGACAGACAATATTATAATTTTTATACTCATTTTTGATTGGGAATAAATTTTACAAGTACTTGCTTTATCTGCGATTGAAATACAAAAAGTAATACTCCGCAGGATATAAATACAATTAACGCATAAATAAACAGCAGCCCCCCATCTCCCTTAATTTCAACACCAAGCTTTGTAACATGAAAAAACAAAGCACCTCCCATTAAACCCATGCCCAGTAACGCACCACAAGCAGTTGTTCGGGGCCATAGTAAAAGAATAGATGCAATCAGTTCAAATACGCCTGTGCCAATTCTTCCCCATGGCTCCATACCCAGTGTACTGAATATATAAACCGATTCTTCAC
>JBEBHT010000305.1:0-5052 GCA_040081135.1 Lacibacter sp.
TTCTGAAGGAGATACGATTCTTACCTTAAGACAACTGACACCGGTACGGTTGATTAAAAATGATTTTTATAAACAGGTGCAGGAGGCTGAACAAAAAGGTGCAACTCAACAGGAACTGATACAATTACTGGGAAGGGCAAGGGCTAAGAAAGGAATGTTTGAAGGCAGCCTTGCAGAAGGTGAACTGGAGATTGGTCAGGTAAGTGCATTGCTCGATGATATTTTACCGGCTGCGGTAATTACGGAAAATGTCTGGCGTGAATTCCTGGAAGCACTGGCAAATCCAACAGGTTAATTTACAATTCTTACACTTTCAGAACAATTTAACAGGTTGAGCTGTCATAAAAAGACAAAAAAAATGTTTTAAGTTCTGTAACTTTAAACTCTTATCATCGTAAAACAATTGTTATGAAGAAAATACTTCTTGCTGCCGTTTTAATGACCGGCTTTTCAGTTGTTAGTCGTGCAGGTGTTGACGACAGAAATGAAACAGGCTCTGTTCAGGGTACCATCTTTGATGCAGAAACCAAAAAGCCTGTTGCTAACGTAACCTTTACAGCAACTATTAAAAAGTCATCTTTCCAGAAGGAAATTATGACAGATGCCAACGGAAACTTTAAGATCAGCAATGTTCCTGTAGGAGAGCAGTCAATTGTTATTGATAAAGTAGGATATAAGGCTTCCAGGAAAGATGGCATTCTTATAAAGGAAGGAATCGTTTTAAAAGTTGACTTTGAAGTAATTGAAGCAGAAGAAGAAATACATCAGCCTTTTATTGCACCCATCACCATTCATTCTTTTTAGGTAATTATCAAATAAAAAATGCCTCAGCAATTGCTGAGGCATTTTTGTTTCCAGTCGTTTCTGTTTATGATTTTTTGAAAGCCCATTTGGCCATTTCTTTCATCGTTACTTTTTTGCCGTACAATAAAATTCCGGTTCTGTAAATTTTTGCACTCAGCCATGTGGTGCAAAGAAAACCTGCAATGAGTGAAATCATAGATAAACCCAACTGCCACCATGGAACTCCAAATGGAATTCTCGCCATCATTACAATCGGAGAAGTAAATGGTATAACACTTCCCCAAAACGCAAGTGAACCACCGGGGTTTTGAACTGCATTCATCATAATAAAAATGGCCAGGATAATGGGCAGCATAATCGGCATCATCAGTGACTGTGCTTCCTGCGGATCTTCATTTACCACACTTCCTACTGCTGCAAACAAGGCTGCATAAAATAAATATCCAAATAAGAAATAGAAAATAAAGCAGGGAATAATTAAACTCCAGTTGGCACTGAACAAGGTTGTTTGTGCCTGGAGAATTTTCAATGCCATTGTATTATTCTGTGCCATCGACGGCATTGATTCATTCATGTTTTGTGCCTGTTGTAAAACTTCAGGTGAAATAAATAAACTGCTGAGCGAGGATAATATAAAAATGAGAATGATCCATAAAAACAACTGTGTTAATCCTACAGCTGCAATACCAATGATCTTACCAAGCATCAGTTGAAATGGTTTTACACTGCTCACCATTACTTCAGCAATACGGTTTGTTTTTTCTTCCATTACACCACGCATAACTGCCGCACCATAAATAAACAGAACAATGTAAATGATGAAACCGCTGATATAACCAATCGCCAGCGCAAGCATCTTATTGTCTTCCTTTATTTCAGTTCCTTTAACCTGGTAAGAACGGTAGTTAAGCGATTCTTTACTTTCACTTTGCTGACGAATGGAATCGAGTGTTGTTCTTGTTACACCACGCTCCATCAGCATCTTGTTTTCGTTGATCTTCTGTATTTGATTCTTGATTGATTCGTCGGTGCCGAGTCCAAGTTGTTTTTCTGTATATAGTCTTACTGAATCGGCTTTTTGTTTATCAGCAGAATAAATAATCAATACTCCTTCGAAGCCCTTGTCTTTATAGTTGTTTCTGTCAACCCCATCAGGATAACCAAAGTCAACAGCCGAACCGTTTTTAAAGTTATTCTTATACATTCCGCTTTGATCATTCACCGCAATTTTCCGTTGTTCGGTTCCATTGGCGCCAATGAATGCACCGCCAAAAATGAGTGCAAACATGAGCAATGGAAATAAGAAAGTAGAAAGCAGAAATGTTTTGTTACGGACTCTTGTAACATATTCTCTTTTGATGATAATAAGTATCTTATTCATATAAATGAAGTATTAAGCAGTGATGTGTTCAAATTGTCTTGCAGTGGGCGTTCCTTCCACCAAACGGATGAAAATTTCATTTAGTGAAGGAAGTATTTCATGATAGGCGATGATTCCGCTTTGCTGATTAATAAAGTGCATCAATACATCATTTGATTTGTAACCTTCATTAATTTTTACTGTAAGATTATTCTCTTTCTGTTTTACAATAGTGAAAGAAGCATGATGCAATACGGCTGGTAAATGATCCACTTCCGCAGTAAAAATATTTTGTTTAAACTGCTGCTTGATATCTTTCACTGTTCCGTCAAGAATTTTACTGCCCCTGTTCACCAATACAATATGGTCGCAGATTTCTTCCACCTGTTCCATTCTGTGTGTACTGAAGATGATGGTAGTTCCTTTCTGTGCCAGGTTGTAAATTTCATCTTTAATGAGATTGCTGTTCACGGGATCCAATCCGCTGAAAGGCTCATCCAGTATCACCAGCTTCGGTTCGTGCAGAACAGTGGTAACAAACTGAAGTTTCTGGCTCATTCCTTTTGAAAGGTCTTCCACTTTCTTATTCCACCAGCTTTCCATTTCAAACTTTTCAAACCATTCCTTCACTTTCACAAAGGCTTCTTTCTTGCCCATGCCTTTTAATTGCGCCAGGTACATTGCCTGTTCGCCCACTTTCATTTTTTTGTACAGGCCCCTTTCTTCAGGCATGTAACCGATATTAATGACATCTTCAGTTGCGTCGAATTTTTTTCCATTGAGGTTGATGGTACCTGCATCAGGATAAAAAATTCCCGTGATCATCCGGATTAATGTTGTTTTACCTGCACCGTTGGGGCCAAGCAAGCCAAAGATGGATCCTTTGTCAATGGTAAAGCTGATATCATCAACAGCTTTTTGCGAAGAGAAGTATTTCTTCAGGTTCTGAACTTCTAAGATTGTACTCATATTGATAGTTAGTAGGCTGAGGTAGAAATTTGTTACAAGATAAGCGCAGGAAAATTAGCGAAAAACATTTGTTGATGAATGGTTCAGCTGTTCTGCAATCATGTGGGCAACCCGTTCACCATCCATGGCAGCGCTAACAATTCCGCCTGCATAACCTGCTCCTTCACCACAGGGATACAATCCTTTTATCTGCGAATGCTGCAAGGTTTCATTATCTCTTGGAATACGCACAGGCGAGGAGGTTCTTGATTCTGTTGCCACTGCAATGGCTTCATTCGTAAAATAGCCCCGCATCTTCTGGCCAAAAGCTTTAAAAGCAAGCCGAAGATCTTCAAAAACAAAATCGGGCAGCACATTGGTCAATGAAACGCTGTTGATGCCGGGCAGATAAGAACAGTCGGGTAATGAAGAAGATGTTTTCTTTTCAAACATGTCCACCATTCGCTGAGCAGGAGCAACAAATTTGCCGCCGCCTGCGTCAAAAGATTTTTGTTCAATGGCCTGCTGAAACTTCATCAGCAGCAACGGATCATTTTCTGAAATAGCTGAATCAGGCTTTTGTTTTTTGAAATACTGCACAGCATCTTTCATTTCAATCGTTACAACCATTCCACTGTTTGCAAAAGGATTGTTGCGTTTGGAAGGACTCCATCCGTTTACAACCAATTCGCCTGCTGATGTTGCAGCCGGTGCAATAATACCGCCGGGGCACATGCAAAAACTGAATACGCCTTTTCCTTTTACCTGTTCCACCAAGCTGTATGAAGCAGGAGGTAAAAACTCATCACGAACGGGACAACGGTATTGAATAGAGTCAATTAATGCCTGCGGATGTTCTATTCGCACACCCAAAGCAAATGGCTTGGCTTCTATTAATATATTGTTTTGATGAAGTAATTCAAAAATATCTCTTGCACTATGTCCGGTTGCAAGAATAACTGCATCAGCATGAATTACTGCTGAATGATTCACCTGTACTCCTTTCAGTACATCTTTTTCAACAATAAAATCAGTGAGTTTTGTTTCAAAATGAATTTCAGCACCGCAGGAAAGAATAAATTCTCTCATAGTAGTAATAATATGCGGCAATTTGTTGGTGCCAATATGCGGATGACTTTGGTACAGAATTTTTTCCTCTGCACCAAAGCGAACGAATAATTGCAGAATACGGTCGATATTCCCTCTCTTACTACTACGTGTATATAATTTACCATCGCTGTAAGTACCTGCACCGCCTTCGCCAAAACAGTAATTACTTTCCGGGTTAATTTCTCCTTCTTTATTTAACAGTGCCAGATCTCTTCTTCTTGAGCGTACATCTTTTCCTCTTTCAACAACAATTGGTTTAATGCCCAGCTCAATTAATTGTAAAGCAGCAAAAAGTCCTGCCGGTCCTGAACCAACAATGATCACTTTGAATGGGGAATCATGCACATCTTTAAATGTAAAATCAATTTTTCCCCTTTCCTGAAAAGGCTCATTGATGAAAGCCAATACAGTAAGATTAACCCATGGTTGCTTACTTCTGGCATCAATTGATTGTTTAATGATATGAAATCCGGTAACAGAACCCGCATTTACACTGGCATATTGTGCAATTTGCTCATGTATAATGTCCTGATTGGTTGACTGAGAAGGCAGAAGGCGAAGTGTAATTTGCTGTTGCATGTGTCGGGTAATTAACCCAAAAACATTAAGTGAAGGCCAAAGATAGCTTTTGTTTTATGTTTGAAAAATTTCCATGTATTTATTAAAAAAACTGTTTTTTGTGCTGGTAAAAACAACTACCTTCCAATTGTTACAACCTGCATATGAACAAGGCTACTATCCATTTAATTTTTGCATTCTGCATTGCATTCTTTTTTTCCTGCAATCCATCATACAGGGCGGCAACAGTTCAATACAAAGATTATCCTGTT
>JBEBHT010000306.1:0-5047 GCA_040081135.1 Lacibacter sp.
TCTTTAAATAATTTAACGAAGAACGATGAACCTGATTTTAATTTCGGCGCTCTGGGGTATTGTGATGATGTTTAGCGGTTTGTTTATCAAAAGCAGATCGGCTGCTAAAACTGTTGCTCTTATTGGCGCAGTTGTTTTGCTGATTGGCAGTTTGTTTGATCTGGCTGGTAAAATGATCATCGATAACAACTTCAACGGAATGTTATTGTACGATCGTTTTGGTTTACTTTTTTTAGTCGTGATTGTATTTGCGTTGCTCATTTACTTCCTGTTAAATGGAAAAGAAATTGAAAAAGTAGGAAATCATCCGTACGAATATTTTGCACTGATCTTTTTTGTGATGTGCGGAGTTGGGCTCGTTGCTTTATTCAACAACCTGCTGATTTTATTTTTAGGGATTGAAATTATTTCCATTCCTCTTTATATTTTAACCGGTGCCGATAAACGAAACTTAAAGAGCAATGAAGCAGCGTTGAAATATTTCCTGATGGGATCTTTCTCTACCGGCATCATGTTGATGGGGATTGCTTTCCTGTATGGCGCTACTGCTTCTTTCCAGATCGACAGACTGAACCTGCAGCCGGGAGATAATTTCATGGTGTTCCTGATTATTGGTATTGTAATGATCATGATTGCAATGGCCTTTAAAGTATCAGCTGCTCCATTTCATTTTTGGACACCTGATGTTTATGATGGAGCACCAACTGTGTTCACCTCCTTTATGGCAACCATTGTAAAGGCTTCGGTATTTATTGGCTTCCTGAATTTATTCGCTAACGGTTTTGGAGGAATGACCGATAAATGGAAACTCAGCATTGCCATCATTACTGCATTAACCCTGTTTATTGGAAATATAACTGCCGTTTATCAGCAAAGTGTGAAACGTATGCTTGCCTATTCAAGTATTGCACAGGCTGGGTTTATGATGTTTGCTGTCTTTGCCATCAATGATATGTCGAAACAGGGATTGCTGTTATACGGAGCTGCTTATTGTCTGGCAACCATTGGCATATTTGCGGTACTGGTTAAAATGAAAGATTACACGTTTGATGGTTTCAACGGACTGGCTAAAAAACAGCCGCTGGTTGCATTAGTGCTCACGGTCTGCTTATTCTCACTGGCGGGTATTCCATTAACTGCCGGCTTCTTTGCAAAATACTTTGTGCTGGCTGCTGCCGTTAAAACAGGCACCTATTTGTGGCTGGTTGTCTTTGCTGTTATCATGGCTGCGGTTAGTGTGTATTATTACTTCCGGGTGGTTCAGGCCATGTATTTTAAAGAAGGTGACGGACAGGATATTGAAGTAAACCCTGTTTTTAAGGGATTACTGGTAACAATTGCTGTGCTGATTGTCCTTTTAGGCGTATTCCCCAGCCTTTTACTGAACTGGCTGACCGTGTATTAATGCCGTTCATAGAAAGAACTTGTTTATCGTTGCGGCTTTCTTAATTTCGGGATGAAATTCATTTATGACATTCACGGATATACTTACTCTTTCCTGGCGCACTGTTCGGGCTAACAAATTAAGAACAGGCATTACTGTTTCCATTATTGCATTCGGCATCATGGCATTGATTGGTATCATTACTGCTATTGAAGCCATGAACCAGAGTTTGTATGAAAATTTTTCTATTCTCGGAGCCAATTCATTCAGCATAAGGTTCAGGGAGCGAAACATTCGTTTTGGCGGCGGGCCAAACAACGAACTAAAAAAGGAAAAGAAAGGTGCAAAGAAAGAAAAGAACTCCAGCCTTGGCCGTGTAATCACTTTTGAAGAAGCAAGAAATTTTAAAGAAAGATTTGCTTTCCCGGCTTCGGTAAGTATTTCCAAATTTGCCAGTGGCAACTCTACTGTTTTATTTGAAGATGTAAAAACCAACCCGAATGTTCGTGTAATGGGTGGCGATGAAAATTATTTACTCAACAGCGGTTATATACTGGAACAGGGGAGGGATTTTAATAAACTTGATATAGAAAGCGGAAGAAACGTTGTTATTATTGGCAGTGATCTCGTCCGTAAATTATTCAAAGGGAAAAGTGTTTATGCATTAGGAAAGATCATTCATGTTGGAGCCAACCGTTACCGTGTAATTGGTGTAATGAAAGAAAGGGGCGCCAGTTCATTTCTTGCATTGGATAACATAGCTATCATTACGTATAATAATGTTCGGCGTGTGTTTAACAACCAGGGAAGTTATAGTATTACCATACGTGCAAATGACTTTAAGCAGATGGATGCAGCTGTTGGCGAAGCAACTGGCGTTTTCCGGAATTCACGCAAACTTGCAATTAAAGAAGCAGATAATTTTTACATTGATCGCAGCGACAGTATTGTTGAAACCCTGAAAAATACACTTCGCTATGTTCGCTATGCAGCCATGGTGATCGGCATCATCACTTTGTTTGGTGCGGCCATTGGTTTAACCAATATTATGCTTGTATCAGTAAACGAACGTACAAGAGAAATCGGCTTATCTAAATCTATTGGAGCAAAAGGCTCCACCATACGGACACAATTTTTGTGGGAAAGCATTTTAATCAGTTTGCTGGGTGCTGCCTTTGGTATATTGCTTGGAATACTTGTTGGTAATCTCGCTTCCATGTTCTTTAAAACAGGGTTTGTTGTGCCTTGGGCATGGGTAATTGCCGGTATTGTTATTTGTTTTGCTACCGGGCTGCTTGCCGGTTTATATCCTGCAATAAAAGCTTCGAAGCTTGATCCGATTAATGCGTTACGCTACGAGTAAAAGCGGATCTGTTTTTCTAACTTTCAGCATTACCATTCATCATACATACTTTACCAATGGTGAAACTGTACTTCCCTTTCTTCCCGATACAGCTTCATTCATGTTCAACTGCTTTCTAACTTTACGTTTCCAATTTAACGGAACACTTCAATGTAGAATTACCGCTTCTTTCAGTCAGCCTCAACTTCTTTGCCATCCATCGGCGTAAGTTTTCAACAGGGTGCACCTACTTACTCACAATGTAACCGCAACTGACCGTTGTACTGCTGTATCAATTCAACAACCTTTATTTTTCAACTTTAAACCATTTACAACTATGGACATTGCATCCTTATTTTTCGCCTACTGGTGGGTGTTAGTTATTCTCTTTTCACTCATCTTTTACAAATTCGTTTTACGGGTTTTCTTTGGTATGGTGATCGTACCCGAAGACAAGATCGGTCTTGTTACAAAAAAATTCGTGTTATTCGGTGCCAACAGGGAACTTCCTGATGGACGTATTATTGCCACAAAAGGAGAAGCCGGTTTCCAGGCCCGCACATTAGCACCCGGTTTGTACTGGTGGATGTGGCCCTGGCAATACGGAGTAGATATGATTTTATTTACTGTTGTTCCGGAAGGAAAGATTGCACTTATCTTAAGTAAAGATGGTGCTGAAATTCCAACAGGTCATATTCTTGCACGACGTGTTGACTGTGATAACTTCCAGGATGCACAAGCTTTCCTAGATAAAGGAGGACAGCGTGGCCGTCAAACAGCATATGTAACCGCCGGTTCTTACCGCATCAACCGCCACCTGTTTGATATCACAATGGTAGATCAGGCCATCATTCACGAAAATATGGTAGGTATTGTAACAGCTTTGGATGGTGAACCGATTCCGATTGGTTCTATTGCCGGTAAGTATGTAGAAAATCACAACAACTTTCAGAACATTGATGTGTTTTTAAACAATGGTGGTAACCGTGGTTTACAACCACAGGTTATTCTGGCAGGTTCTTATTATATCAATCCATGGTCAGTTCAGTTAGAAGAAATTCCCATGACTGATATTCCGATTGGTCATGTAGGTGTTGTCATTTCTTATGTTGGTGAAGATGGAAAAGATTTAACCGGTGAAACATTTAAACATGGTAATATCGTATCAAAAGGCTTCAAAGGTGTTTGGATGGAACCGCTTGGTCCGGGTAAATATCCTGTGAATAAATACACCATGAAAGTTGAACTGGTACCAACAACCAATCTTGTGTTGAACTGGGCTAATGCAAGAAGCGAAGCACATGCACTGGATAAAAATTTATCAACCATTACCGTTCGTTCAAAAGATGGTTTCCCTTTCAATCTTGATGTGGCACAGATTATTCATATACCTGCAACAGAAGCACCAAAAGTAATTGCACGTTTTGGAAGTATGAACAACTTGGTTTCGCAGGTACTGGAACCAACTATTGGTAACTATTTCCGTAACAGTGCACAGGATAGCGATGTGATCTCTTTCCTCAGTACACGTAAGGAGCGCCAGACTGCAGCGAAAGAACATATCAAAGAAGTACTGGAAGAGTACAATGTAAATGCAGTTGATACATTGATTGGTGATATTGTTCCTCCTGAGGCGTTGATGAAAACATTAACCGATCGTAAGATTGCACAGGAAGAAGAGAAGACGTATGAAACGCAAAGAATGGCACAGGAAAAACGCCAGGGTGTAGAAAAGGAAACCGCTATTGCTGATATGCAGAAAGAAATTGTAAAGGCACAGCAAAGCGTAGAGATTGCACAACGCACTGCTGATGCAACTGTAAAGAAAGCCGAAGGTGATGCTACCAGTTTAAAACTGAATGTTAATGCTGAAGCCGAAGCAACAAAGATGAGAGCGAATGCAGATTCTGAAGCAATCAAAATGAAAGCAGCTGCACAGGCTGAATCAACCAAACTGAATGCAACTGCCGATGCAGAACGTATTTCAAAAACAGGTTTGGCCGAAGCAGAAAAGATTATGGCCATTGGTCGTTCAACAGCCGATGCATATGAACTGCAGGTAAAAGCAATGGGTGGCGATAACTTTACCAAATACAAAATCACGGAAGAAATTGGTAAGGGAAATATCAAAGTGATTCCTGATGTAATGATCAGCGGAACAAATGGAACAGACGGTTCAATCAGCGGATTATTAGGATTGAAACTGATGGATATGATGGATGCCAATGCAAAGAAAGATGATAAGGCAAAAGGTAACTAATGATCATCGTACATAAAAAAATCCCCGCCAGTAAGCGGGGATTTTTTTATGTATTTTAAAC
>JBEBHT010000307.1:0-5031 GCA_040081135.1 Lacibacter sp.
TTTTTATATCGAATAAATATGTAATGATTAATAGCTTCTCAGTTTCAATTCAACCCTGCGGTTCTTTGCTTTACCGGCAGCAGTTTTGTTATCAGCAAGCGGACGATCTGAACCAAAACCAGCTGAAGTTAAACGGGCACCTTCTACACCCTGTGCAACCAAGTAAGCTTTTACAGCTGCAGCACGGTTTTCTGACAAGGTTTGGTTTTTAGCCGCATCACCTGTATTATCAGTGTGACCTTCCACATCTAATTGAAGAGTTGGATTATCCTTTAAAATCTTAGCTACTTCATTTAAAGGAGCATATGATTTTTTCTGTAATTGATAGCTTCCAGTGTTAAAAAAAACATTCTTGGCAGCAAATTCAACCTTTGTAACTACCTCAGCCTTGATTTCAGGGCAACCTGCATTTGATGCAACACCAGGAACTGAAGGGCATTTATCTTCTTCATCATTTACGCCATCGCCATCAGTATCAGGAATAGGGCAACCTGCATAACGGGCAACACCAGTTACTGAAGGACATTTATCTTCCTCATCGTTGATGCCATCTTTATCAGTATCAGGAACAGGGCATCCTGCATAACGTGCTAACCCAAATACATCGGCGCATTTATCATCTTTATCTGCAATACCATCTTTATCCCCATCAGGGCAACCTTTCAAAGCTGCTAAACCTGCTGCATCGGGGCAAGCATCACTTTCATCCAACACACCATCACCATCTCGGTCTTTTGGCGGTTCTGGTGCCGGAGGAGGTGGAGGAGGAACAACTTCTTTCTTTTTAGACAAAGGAGCACTAATTCCAAATGAATGTAAAAAACTATAGTTTGCCTGAGACGTTACAGGTAAGCGGTAATTGGAATTAAGATGAATAAATACTTCATCAAATAAATTTACCTGCAAGCCTAATCCCAATGGCATGTAAGCAAGCCATTGCGACTTTTCTTTGGCAATTCCTGCCCCAGCCTGTATATATGGTACAACCCAATAATTATCAGGCAATAATTTTACATTAATGTTAGCATCTGCTTCAATATAAAAATTTTCTCCGCTGCTGATATTTGTCGAATTCCTTAGTGGGTACCTCACAAATGAGGAAGTAAGCCGACCCATGAAATCAAGGTTATTATTAATTCCCTGCATATAATTTAACGTTAAAGCAGGTTTCATGCGGTCAGTTTTGTACCATTTTTTAGCAATTAGAACATTGCTGAGGCCATTACTTCTTACGTCACTGGCTGTTTGAAAATCAATAAAGCTAAATTGTAAGCCAAAAGAGGGCCTTTTTTTAAAATCATTAGTTTGTCCGATCACTCCTAAAAGGCAGTTAACGGCAAGCAACAAAAGGAACAACTGTTTCATATAAGAATTGTTTTGGAAAGTGCAAAAATAAAGGTAGGTGCCGTAAACATGAAATTAATTATACACATTACTCCATTGATCTTGGATTATTTTTTTGTAGGCGGCTTTTTACCCAATACTTCCAGTTTTACCCGGGTTAGTCCGCTTTTTACAAATCCAAGCTTTTGTGCAGCAGCCTTTGTTAAATCAATCATCCGTTTATTTCGATGATGCAGACGGTCATTTACTTTCACTACAACTGATTTGCCATTCCTGAGATTGGTAACTCTGACATACGTGCCCATTGGAAGGGAGTTATGTGCAGCAGTTAGTTTCTGCTGATTGAATATTTCACCGTTTGAGGTTTTCCGTCCGTTAAATTTATTGGAATAGAAACTGGCAATTCCATATTGAATCTTTGCCTTATTGTTGTCTGTCTGTTTAGAATTCTTCTTTGAATCCTGTGCACAAACAGCATGTCCCATAAATAGAAATGCGCAAAAAAAGAATAGCAGCAATCTGATCATCAAACATTATTTGGTTAAAAAATAAGCTTCACGGGCTGCTTTATCTTCGCCATAAATATCATCATAAAAAACAACCTTCCCATTCTTCCCGGCAGCTGTAAAATAACGGAAATAAACCGGGATTTTTGATTTTACAGGAACCACGTGTTTTTCCTTGCGCTTTAACCATACTTTAATGGAATCTCCCACCGACTGACTTGCAGAAGATTCGTAATTAATACTGTCAAGTGATGAAATATAGTAGGTGAGTTTTTCCCATTCCTGAACCCTTACACACCCATGGCTGAGCGCCCTGTTCTCATTTTTAAATAAATAGCGCTGATTTGTATCGTGCAGGTATACAGAGTATTTATTGGGGAAATTAAATTTCAAAATTCCCAATGCATTTGCGTCACCACTGCCCTGCACCACTCGGAAAGGGATTCCTTTTTTATATTTCTCCCAATCAACAGAATAAGGATCCACTTCTTCACCTTCCCAGGTCGTAAGCATATAGCCTTTCTTTGCCAGGTAGCTGGGATTCCGTTTTATAGCCGGCAGAATTTCCTTCATAATAATGCTGTTGGGGATTGTCCATTGAGGATAGGTTACCATATCGCTGATCTGACTGGTAAGCAAAGGAGTTCTTGTATTCGGTTTACCAACTACTACCCTGCTTTCAATTTTAACGGTATCATTTACCATTAGCTGCAGGTAAAAGGAAGGAAGATTTACCCATATATACCTGTTTGGCATTGGGTATGGCATTAATTTATAGCGGTCAAGATTAATGGCAATACGTTTGAACTTCTCTGCATCTGTACTGTTGAGTGAACGAACCAGTTGCACTCCATATTTCCCATCCACTTTCAAACCTCTCGTCTTTTGCACCTGTATGATAGCTGCTTTTAATTGCGCCGTATCAACTTCTTTGGTTTGCCAGGGAATGGCACTCTCTTCTTTCAACCGTTTCACTAATGTTTTTATAAATGTTACAGAGTCTTTATACGGATAGGAAACATAGGTAGTGGGAATTTTAAAATCAGCGCTGTCTAAAAACTCTTTCAATGCTTTCCGTAAATCAACATAGCCCCGGTGCAATGGTTCAAGAGAGTGAAACACTTCATTTACAGCATGGGCACTTAAAGCTGTGTGCAGGTTTTTATGATAAAAACTGTCCGTAAGTGTTGAATCAGCCCTTTTATAAATACTGTCGCTCTTCAACCTTCCTGCATACAAATGAGAACTGATGCGGAAAAAAGCATCTGTGAGCATTAAATCAGCTTTTGACCAGAGTGCTGCATCTCTTTTATCGCCTGTTGAAAGTGTATCTGCTGCAATGCGTTTATAAATCATTCGCAGGTATTCAGAATGATAATCTTCGGGAAACAATCCATACTCTCTTGAGTGTTCGATGAAGTTCAGTAATGAATCTGCTAAGGGGAGCCAGTTTTCTTTGCTGCTCCAGACACTTTGATAGTTGTTGGTTTTGTAATAATTATTCACCGCATTAACCATTGAAAATGTAATGCTGTCATTCAGTTTCCCTTCATTTGAAACCGTATAATCAAGTATTTCCTGAATATTTTTTACCACACGTTCATTCATCTGCTCAGGCTCAGCAACAATATCCGGTTTGTTTTCCGGCTGGCTGTTATTACAGGCATAAACAACCATTATAAACAGCAGTATAAATAAAACTTCGGGGGATAGATTTTGACGGGACCTCATGTATTGATTACATTTATTACACCATCACCAAATGATCAGCAGTAATGGATGTTTTTCAGATAGTCAAAGTAAGGAATAGGTTGCAAATAGCAACGGGTGTTGGTATCTTTTTTTTACTACTCGTCCACACAGCGGAGGCACAGCCGTTGAAAAATGGCAAGACTGAGCTGGCACCCTTTGCCGGATTTGTATCTACCGCCAGCTTTGATGAACAGGTATTACAACTCAACAACCAGCCAAAAGATGTTATCATAGAAATCAACGCTCCCCTGCAGTTCAGAAAAAGAGGGAAAACCTATCTTATCTTTTATGCCCTGCCCAACGGCAATACAATTGAATGGACCAAAGGGAAAAAAATTACAGCCGGAGATGACTGGCATTTTGATATTCAGCATATCGCAGCACAAACAAGATTTATCCGCTCAGCAGATATGCGAAATAATTACGTTGCTATTTATCTTATGACGCAGCAAAAAAGCTGGCCCGCCTGGAAAAAAACTTATCCTGATGCAAACAGGATCATTCATCAGATAGTTGACAGCATTAGCTCCATTTTCCAATCCTATCATCCGCATATTATCCTGAACGGACATAGTGGTGGCGGGAGTTTTATTTTTGGTTATCTCGATGCAGTTGAAACAATTCCTTCTTCAATTGACAGAATTGCATTTCTTGACAGTGACTATGGTTATGAAACTGAGCGTCATCAAAAAAAACTTGCAGACTGGCTGCAGCAAAGCAGAAAAAAAATCTTGTTGTCCTTGCGTATAACGATAGTGTTGTTATCTATAATGGAAAACCATTGGTGAGCCCTACCGGAGGTACGTGGTACAGAAGCAGGTTGTTGCAAAGAGATTTGTCAGAAACGCTTTCATTCACCAGTACAACGGATACCGGATTCATTTATCACTCTGCTTTAAAGGGAAGAATTCAAATTCGTCTGAAGCAAAATCCAACGGGATTGATTTATCATACAGTGCAGGTAGAAAAGAATGGCTTTATCTACAGCATTTTATCCAACACAAAGTTTGACAGGAAGAAATACTTTAGTTATTTCGGTGAAAGAGTATATGAAAATTATATCCTTACTAAATAGCAACTACATCAATCACTGCTTCCAGGTTAATGACTCCATACACATGCGGAAAAGTATCTTCTGTTGAAGGACTCCATTCAAATACAAAACGGCTGGTAAGTTTATCGGTATCAATCACCAGCTTCACAACATCTGTTTTGCCGGAGAAATATCTTTCCAGTACACCTTCCACCTGGTTTTCCTGTGAGCAATGGATAAATCCTTCTGCATTTAAAGAAGGTGTTTCATAAAACCCGTTTGCTTTTGCTGCACTCCATTCGGCAGCTGTTGTAACATGATAAATAATGGGCATCGTTAACGTTTAATTTCGTTGAGTTCAATTAAGTAACCATCCGGATCGGCAAGATAGATCTG
>JBEBHT010000308.1:0-5016 GCA_040081135.1 Lacibacter sp.
GGTGTTTATTCAGCCCCTGTATATGCGGCTTATATTTTAGATCCTGCAGTTGCTTATAATGCAGTAGACGGTTATAAGCAAATCATGACTGAAAAATGGGTGCATTCGTATATTAATGGTTGGGAGGTTTGGAACGATTGGCGCAGAACAGGGTTCCCTGTTCTTACTCCAGCCGCAGATGCGGTTGATTCAAGAGGAATTCCTTTACGGTTAGGATATCCTACAAACGAAGCTGCACTTAATGGCGACAATTATAAAGTTGCGGTTACGAATTTGGGAGGTACTGATGACAACTACGCTAAAATGTGGTGGGTTAAATAAGTAATAAACAGTTTGCTTAATAGAAGAGAGGCCCGGTTGAAATTTCAGCCGGGCCTTCTTTTTTACGTCAAATCAATAGTTAATGAATAACCTTTGTATTTGGCAAACTTTATATGGGTAATAGAATGACTGACGGGAAAAATAATGAGGTAATTCATTCCATGACAGCTGTAAGTAAACAGGCAGCCTTTTTTCATTAATATTGCATTTCAATCGCTTAATTTTACCTCCAATATTTTTCAATATATGCCATCATTAGAAAACCGTCAGTTCATCGAAATAGAAAAGCCGATTAAAGAATTGGTTGATCAGTTAAAGGAACTCCGTAAAATGGCGGAGAAAAACAGTAAAGTTGATTATTCGGCCACAATTGATCAGCTAGAGCAAAGTATTCTTGGTAAACGCAGAGAAATTACTCAGGGTCTTAACAGCTGGCAAAAAGTGCAGATGAGCCGTCATCCAGATAGGCCTTACACGTTGAAATATATTGATAAAATGTGTACCAACTTCGTGGAGATCTTTGGCGACAGAGGTGTAAAAGATGATAAGGCAATGGTAGGAGGATTTGCTCAGCTGGATGGAGAAACTGTAATGATTATCGGTCAGCAAAAAGGCATTAACACCAAAATGCGCCAGTTAAGGAATTTTGGCATGGCCAATCCTGAGGGTTACCGGAAAGCATTGCGTTTGATGAAGCTTGCAGAAAAATTTAATAAACCAGTAATTACTTTAATAGATACACCGGGAGCTTTTCCCGGACTTGAAGCTGAAGAAAGGGGACAGGGTGAAGCAATTGCCCGGAATATTTATGAAATGATCAGGTTGAAAGTGCCTATCATCTGTGTAGTGATTGGAGAGGGTGCAAGTGGCGGCGCATTAGGCATAGGTGTTGGTGACAAAGTATTGATGCTTGAAAACACCTGGTTTACTGTTATTTCGCCTGAAAGCTGCAGTTCAATTTTGTGGCGCAGCTGGGATAAAAAAGAAATTGCCGCCGAGCAGCTAAAGCTTACTCCTGATCATATGAATAAGTTTGGAATTGTGGATGGAATTGTTCCCGAACCTGCCGGTGGAGCTCATTGGGATTATGATGAAGCTGCTCAAATGCTGAAAAAAGAATTGATTCCATTGATCCATGAATTAAAACAGATTGATGTGAATGAGCGCATCAATCAACGGATTGAGCGATACAGCAAAATGGGTTTTTGGGATGAAGTGTAATTTTTAAATTAAATCTTAAGTATATAATTATTTTATGAGTTTACAAGATCAGTTGCGGGGAACAGGCGTTGCATTGGTAACTCCTTTTAAAAAAGATATGGCGATTGACTTTGTTGCGCTGGAGAAGGTCATCAATTATGTAATCAGTAACGGAGCAGAATATGTTGTTACACTTGGAACTACCGGTGAAACTCCTACGCTCAGTAAGGAAGAAAAAATTGAACTGATTCATTTTACTGTTGATACAGTTGCTGAAAGAGTTCCTGTAGTTGTTGGTATTGGTGGAAACAACACGTTGTCTCTTATCAAAGATCTTGAAACATTTCCTTTGCAGAAAGCAGTTGCTGTATTAAGTGCCAGCCCTTATTATAATAAACCATCTCAGGAAGGAATTTACCAACATTATAAAGCATTGGCAGAAGTAAGTCCAAAGCCAATCATTCTGTACAATGTTCCGGGACGTACAGGAAGAAATATCAACGCTTCAACAACGTTGAGGCTTGCAAATGATTTTTCAAACATTGCAGGTATAAAAGAAGCGGGTGGCGATATGGTTCAGTGTATGCAGATCTTAAAAGATAAACCAGCTGACTTCCTTGTTGTAAGTGGAGATGATGCATTGGCGATGCCGCAGATAGCCTGCGGTATGGAAGGTGTTATCAGTGTGGCAGCGAACTGTTTGCCAAAACAATTCAGTGAAATGGTTCGCCAGTCGCTCAAAGGAAATTTTGCAGCTGCAAAAAAACTGAATGATCAAATGCTGGAAGCATATGATCTGTTGTTTGCTGAAAATAATCCTGCGGGAGTAAAAGCATTTATGGTGGAGCTGGGCTTAATTGAAAATAATTTACGGTTACCGGTTGTTCCATTATCTGCAGCACTGCATGCGGGGGTTAAGAATTATCTGCAAAAGAAGAAGTAAGTTTTTTGCAGATGTAAAACGATGTTGCATAGAATTCAATTCATAAAGCTGTTCTTTTTTTTCTGCATTGCCACACTTCAAAGCAATAGTTCATTCGCACAAAATTCACTGAGGATTGAGCTGAAAGGCAAGCCGGGCAGTCATTTGAAGGATAGCTTATACATTGCCGGCTCCTTTAACGGCTGGAACCCGGGAGTAAATCCATTTTCATTTAAAACATCTGCTGATGGAATTCAGTATGCAGAAATTAAAGGCATTCCATCTGGCATTGTTGAATATAAAATTACCCGTGGGTCGTGGGCCACAGTTGAGGCTGCAAAAAGCGGAGCTGCTATCAGTAACCGTGTAATGCAGATAAAATCTGATACAACTATCTCCATCAGTATTGAAGCATGGGCCGATGATTTTCCCGGAAGACCACCAGTATCAACAAGAAGTAAAAATGTATTTGTAATTGATACTTCATTTTCAATTCCACAGTTAAACAGGAAAAGACGAATCTGGGTTTACCTTCCGGAAGACTATGCATTCAACAAAAAGAAATATCCTGTTCTGTATATGCATGATGGACAGAATCTCTTTGATGTACAGACTTCTTCTTACGGAGAATGGGGAGTGGATGAAATGATGGATTCAATTCGGATGGGCAGACAGTGTATTGTAGTTGGCATTGATCACGGTGATACAAAACGAATGACGGAATACAATCCTTATACATCAAGATTTGGACCGGGTGAAGGTGATGCTTATGTTGATTTTCTTGTGAATACACTCAAGCCTTACATTGATAAAACATTTCGTACCAAGCCATCCAAACAATCAACTTTTACAGCAGGCAGTTCTATGGGCGGATTAATTTCCTTATATACAGTAGTGAAGTATCCTTCTGTTTTTGGTGCTGCCGGCATCTTTTCACCAGCCTTCTGGATTGCCCCTGATTTGAAGAAAAAAATTGACAGCTCTTCTAATCTCAACTCAGCTGTTTATTTTGTTTGTGGTGAACTGGAAGGTAAAGAAATGGTTACTGATATGAAGTCAGTGTATAATCAGTTAAAACAGAAAGGGCTGAAGAAACTTTATTACAAACAGGTGAAAGAAGGAAGACACAATGAAAGTTTCTGGCGAAAGGAAATGTATGCGTTTTACATGTGGCTTTCCTCTAATCAAATAAGATAGGTCATACCTTCTGTTGCATTCTCGGTATTTGGAAATACTTCTCTTGCTTCTTTTTCAAATTGTTCCAGGCTTTCAAATTTAGCAGAGAAATGACCGATGATGAGTTTATGAACCTTAGCTTTTAATGCTATTGTGGCGGCTTGTGTTGTAGTAGAGTGAAAACGTTCAGTTGCTTTATCGCCCATTGCAGAGAGATAAGTGGTTTCATGATATATAAGATCAACTTCTTTGATTATTTCCACTAACGTTTCATCATAAATGGTATCAGCACAAAATGCATAACTCTTCGCTTTTGTATTCTCATCAGTCAGCAACTCATTTTTGATTGTTTCTCCATCAGGTGAAAGATAATCCTCTCCATGCTGCAGTTTTGAAAAGAAGATCGGCGGCACTCGATGTGTTCTCACTTTTTCAATATTTATTCTTCGCAGATTTCTTTTTTCTCTTACCAAAAAGCCCCAGCATTCAATCCGGTGTTTGGTAGGGAAGCATTCAACAGTATAATGTTTTGAATCAAGCAGCAAACCTGCCTGTGTAATTGGATGAAAGGTGAATTCAAAAGGAAGAATTGTATTTGACAGGCTGAATTGCAAATCAAGTACATCTTTCAATCGTTCTGGGCCATATACATGTAAAGGCTGAATGCGGCCAAGTAAAGCAAAGCTGTTCAGTAAACCAATCAAACCAAAATAATGGTCGCCATGTAAGTGTGAAATGAAAATATGATTGATCCGGCTCCTTTTGATTCGGTAGTTCAGTATCTGAATCTGTGTTCCTTCTCCGCAATCAAACATCAGCAAATCATCTACGGTGGTAATGATCTGTGAGGTAGGATGTCTTCCAAAGGCAGGGATGGCCGAATTGTTTCCTAGTATTGTAACAGCCAGCATGTGTAAATATTATGGTTAGGTTTCGTAAGCATAAAAATAAACGAGTTTGTGGAATAATCTTCTATTACAGGCTATTCATCTTCAAACAATTCTCTTTCAATTTCTTCCATCTGCACAATATCCCAGGCTTCACTTTCAGTTGGTGTATAATTGATGAGTTCAAGTATTTCATTCTTTTCAAGCTCTTCCTCTACAGCAGGTTTTAGTTCGCAAATCACAAATGACGCTTGCTGTTCGTAAAACTCCTGCTGGCAATTGAGAATAAGTTCAGCCACAGCTTCTGGCAGAACATTTACCTCCTTCATATTAAGAATTACGTTTTTTACATCCTTTTTCAGACAGGAAAGCAACAATTGACTGATTTCTTCTGTCATATTTTCAGAAAGAGTGTGCTCGGCAGGTGTAATTACCTGAAATTTCTCCTTGGTATCAATTTTGACGTTCATATAGATTATTAACAGAGAGTGTGTAACTTATAGTAAAATC